>NZ_JAEUMO010000075.1 GCF_016793285.1 Phenylobacterium sp. | reverse complement strand
AGGCCGACCTTCTCGCAGAACTGGATCGAGGCCGGGTCGCCGCCGTGTTCGCCGCAGATGCCGAGCTTCATGCCCGGCCGCCTGGCGCGGCCGCGTTCGGTGGCGAGGCGGATCAGGTCGCCGACGCCGTCCTGGTCGAGGCTGACGAACGGATCCTTCTCGAAGATGCCCTTCTCGATGTAGGCGTTCAGGAACCGCCCGCTGTCGTCGCGGCTGATGCCGAAGGTCGTCTGGGTCAGGTCGTTGGTGCCGAACGAGAAGAACTCGGCGTACTCGGCGAGGTCGCCGGCGCGGATGGCCGCCCGGGGCAGTTCGACCATGGTGCCCACCATGTACTCGATCCTCTGGCCCCGCTCCTCGATCACCGCCTTGGCGGTCTTGTCGGTGAGCTGGCGCAGGAACCGCATCTCTTCGCCCTTGGCGACAAGGGGGTGCATGATCTCCGGGATGGGCGCCGGGCGGCCTTCGGCGGCCACCTCGCACGCGGCCTCCATGATGGCGCGGACCTGCATCTCGTAGATCTCGGGGTACGAGACGCCTAGGCGGCAGCCGCGGTGGCCCAGCATCGGGTTGACCTCGTGCAACTCCTGCGCGCGGCGCAGCAGCTTGGCCGGATCGAGGCCGGTCGCCTCCGCCACGGCCTGCACGTCCTCCTCGTTGTGCGGCAGGAACTCGTGCAGCGGCGGGTCGAGCAGGCGGATGGTGACCGGCAGCCCCTCCATGATCTTGAAGAGGTCGACGAAGTCCTTGCGCTGCATCGGCAGGATCTTGTCGAGCGCGTTCTTCCGGCCGGCCACGTCGTCGGCCAGGATCATCTCGCGCACGGCGGCGATCCGCGCCGGATCGAAGAACATGTGCTCGGTGCGGCAAAGGCCGATGCCCTCGGCGCCAAACTGGCGCGCGGTGGTGGCGTCCAGGCCGGTCTCGGCGTTGGCGCGCACCTTCAGGCGCCGCACCTCGTCGGCCCAGCCCATCAGCGTGCCGAAGTCGCCCGACAGCTCGGGCTCGATCATCTTCACTGCGCCCTGGAGCACCTCGCCGGTCGAGCCGTCGATCGTGACGACGTCGTAGGCGCGGATGGTCTTGCCGCGGGCGTGGAACTCGCCGGCGCGGGCGTCGATGTGGATCTCGCCGGCGCCGGAGACGCAGGGGCGGCCCATGCCGCGCGCGACCACGGCGGCGTGGCTGGTCATGCCGCCGCGGGCGGTGACGATGCCGCGCGCGGCGTCCATGCCGCGGATGTCCTCAGGGCTGGTCTCCTCGCGCACGAGGATGACGGCTTCGCCCGCGCCGCCCAGTTTCTCGGCCTCTTCGGCGGTGAAGACCACCTTGCCGGTCGCGGCGCCGGGGCTTGCAGGCAGGCCGGTGGCGACCACGTCGCGGGGCGAGGACGGGTCGATGGTCGGGTGCAGAAGCTGGTCGAGGCTGGCGGGCTCCACGCGCATCACCGCTTCGGCCTTGTCGATCAGCCCCTCGCTGGCCAGGTCCACCGCCACCTTCAGCGCAGCCTTCGCCGTGCGCTTCCCGTTGCGGGTCTGCAGCATGTAGAGCCGGCCCTGTTCGACCGTGAACTCGATGTCCTGCATGTCGCGGTAGTGCTTCTCGAGCTTGCCCACGACCTCCTTGAACTGGGCGAAGACGTCGGGAAGCGCCTCTTCCATCGAGGGGTTCCTGTCGCCCATCTCCTCGCGGGCGACCTTGGTCAGCGGCTGCGGGGTGCGGATGCCGGCGACCACATCCTCGCCCTGGGCGTTGATCAGGAACTCGCCGTAGAGGCGGTTGTCGCCGGTCGAGGGGTTGCGGGTGAAGGCCACGCCGGTGGCCGAGCCCTCGCCCATGTTGCCGAACACCATCGACTGGATGTTCACGGCCGTTCCCCAGCTCTCGGGGATGTCGTGCATGCGACGGTAGAACTTGGCCCGATCGTTCATCCAGCTCGCGAACACGGCGCCGATGGCGCCCCAGAGCTGCTCGGTCGGGTCCTGCGGGAAGGGCTCGCCCCGCTCGTCCTCGACGATGCGCTTGTAGTCGGCGACCACCTCTTCCCAGTGCTCGGCCGAGAGGCCGGTATCGACGTGGATATCGAGGCGGTCCTTGTGGTCGTCGAGCACCTCCTCGAACATGTGGTGGTCCAGGTCGAGGACCACGTTCGAGTACATCTGGATGAAGCGGCGGTAGCTGTCGAAGGCGAAGCGGCGGTCGCCCGAGAGCCTGGCGAGGCCTTCCACCGTCTCGTCGTTGAGGCCGAGGTTCAGAACCGTGTCCATCATGCCGGGCATCGACGCGCGCGCGCCCGAGCGGACCGAGACCAGCAGCGGGTTGGCCGCGTCGCCGAAGGTCTTCCCGGTGACCGTCTCGACCTGCCGCAGGCCGGCGGCGACCTGGTCTTTCAGGTCGGCCGGATAGGCGCGGTCGTTCGCGTAGTAGTGGACGCAGGCCTCGGTCGTGACCGTGAAGCCGGGTGGCACGGGAAGGCCCAGGGCGCTCATCTCGGCAAGGTTCGCGCCCTTGCCGCCGAGCAGGTCCTTCATCGAGGCGTCGCCGTCCGCCGAGCCGCCGCCGAAGGCATAGACCCAACGCGTCTTCACCATCGTATCGGCCATAGCGATCAAGTCCCTCGTCTAACCTGTGACCTGCGAGAAATCCGCCACCTGCCCCATGGCGTCGCGGACCTTCGCCAGCAGACGCAGGCGATTGTCGCGTTCCTCAGCATCGTCGGAATTCACTAACACCTTGTCGAAGAACGCGTCGACCGGCCCGCGCAGCTTCGCGAGCTCGCGCATGGCGGCGGCGAAGTCCTCGGCGTCGAGCGCGGCGTCCAGCCTGGCTTCGAGCGCCGCGACGGCTTCGATCAGCGCAGTCTCCTCTGCGGGCGAGCCTGCCGTCCGGACGGGCGCACCGCCGGGTAGCGGGCCCTTCTTCTCCTCGGCCCGGAGGATGTTCACGGCGCGCTTGTAGCCGGCGAGGAGGTTGGCTCCGTCCTCGGTCTTCAGGAACGCGTCCAGGGCGTTCACGCGGGCCACGATGCGGACCAGGTCGTCGTCGCCGAGCGCGAAGACGGCCGCCACCAGATCGTGACGCTGGCCGCGGTCTCGCAGCCACACTTCCAGGCGGTCGGCGAAGAAGGCGACTAGGTCGGCGGCGACGTCCTCGTAGGGGCGGAACTCGAAGAGCACCTTTCCGGCCGGCTTCTCGCGCTGGAGGCGGTCGAAGACGAGGTCGACCTCGCGGTCCATGGCCACGACCTGCGGCTTGCCGTCGAGCAGCGCCTCGTCGAACTCGCGCAGATAGGTGTCGAACTCGCGGCTCTTGGCGCGGCCGGCGGCGCCCAGATGGGCGGTCAGCTTCGGCGTCGAGACCCAGAGCGCGCGGCCCGGATCGACGTAACAGCGCAGCGCCTTGTACCAGTCGGCCACGGCTTCCTTGAGCGGGATGCGCAGTTCCGACCCCAGGACGATGCGGATCACGCCCAACGCCGCGCGCCGCAACGCGAACGGATCGCGCGAGCCGGTCGGCTTCTCGTCGATCGCGAAGAAGGCGCAGAGCGTGTCGAGCTTGTCCGCCAGGGCGACCGCCATGGTCACCGGACGGTCCGGAACCTCGTCCTTGGCGCCGGCGGGCTTGTAGTGGTCGCGGATCGCTTCGGCGACCAGGGGCGAGAGGCCCTCCCCTTCCGCGTAGTAGCCGCCGATGACGCCTTGCAGCTCGGGAAACTCGCCCACGACGCCCGTGCCGAGGTCGGCCTTCGCGAGGCGCGCGGCCTGGGTGGTCTTCGCGACGTCGGCGCCGACGCGCGGGGCCAGGGCCGCGGCCAGCATCTCCAGCCGCTCCACGCGCTCGTACATGGCGCCCAGCCTCGCGTGGAAGGTGACGCCCTTCAGCTTTTCGAGGCGATCTTCGAGACGAACCTTGCGGTCTTCGTTCCAGAAGAACCGGGCGTCCGACAGGCGCGCCGACAGCACCTTGGCGTTGCCGGTCGCGATCGTCCTGCCGCCGTCCCTGGCCTCGATGTTGGCGACCGCGAGGAAGTGGGGGGCGAGCTTGCCCGTGGCGGGGTCGCGGACGGCGAAGTAGCGCTGGTGGACGCGCATCGAGGTGCGGATCACCTCGGGCGGCAGGTCCAGGAACGCCGGGTCCATGTCGCCCAGCACCGGCACGGGCCACTCGACGAGCCCCGCGACCTCGTCCAGCAGGCCGGCGTCCTCGACGAGCTCCAGATTGCGCGCCTGGCACAGCGTCCTGGCGTCGGCCAGGATCCGCTGCTTGCGCTCGTCGGGATCGAGGACGACGTAGTGCTTGGCGAGCTTCTCGGCGTAGGCGTCGAAGTCCTTGGCCTTGAACGGCTGGCCCGAGCCCATGAAGCGGTGGCCCTGGGTGGTGTCGCCGCTGTCGTGGCCGTCGATGTTGAACGGCACGATCTCGCCGTCGAACATGCAGAGGATGCGCCGGAGCGGTCGCACCCAGCGCAGCTTCGACACGCCCGAGACCATCGACTTCGGCCAGGGGAAGTCGCGCACGATGGCCGGGACCATCTCGGCCACAATCTCGGCCGTCGGGCGGCCCTTCTTGCTCAGCGTCGCGAACCAGACGCCGTCCTTCTCGACGAGGTCGGACCTGGCGAGGCCGTTCTTGCGCAGGAAGCCGTCCAGCGCCTGTTCGGGCGCGTTGGTGCGCGGGCCCTTCAGCTCTTCCGAGCGGTCCTTCTGCGCCTCGGGCAGCCCTTCGGCCACCAGGGTCAGGCGGCGCGCGCCGGCGAAGGTCTTCAGCGCCTCGGGCAGCAGGCCTTCGGCCGCCAGCCGCTCACGCGCCATGCGCTCGAGGTCGCGCGCGGCGTTCGCCTGCATCCGCGCGGGGATCTCTTCGGAGAGGAGTTCGAGAAGGAGCTGGGGCATCAGTGAATACGGATCAAGAGATCGACGCGCCTTCCTACCTCCCCCGCGAAGCGGCGGGAGCGGGACCGGCCGCCGAGCGCAGCGGAGAGCGGTCGGTGGAGGGGGCGAGCTTCAGGCTCGGCGGATCGGGTGGGCAAGAGCAAGCTCAGCGGACGGGGCTCGCCCCCTCCACCATCGGCTCTACGCCCGGCGACGCCGGGCTCGGCCGACGGTCCCCCTCCCGCCGCTCTGCGGGGGAGGTATAGGATGGCGCCCGTCTTCATGCGTTGCCGCCCTGGCTCTCGACCCAGGCCTCCGCGCACATCTTGCAGAGGTCGCGGATGCGGCCGATGTAGCTCTGCCGCTCGGCCACCGCGATCGCGCCGCGGGCGTCCATGATGTTGAACAGGTGGCTGGCCTTCAGGACGTGGTCGTAGGCCGGCAACGCCAGGGATTGCCCCTGGCGTCCACGGGCCGCCAGGATGCGCGGCACCTCGCGCTCCATGTCCTCGAACTGGCGCCTGGCGGTCTCGACGTCGGCGACTTCCAGCTCGAACGCCGAGAACTGCTGCTCGTTGGCGAGGTAGATATCGCCGTACTTGAACTCGTCGTTGAACTGCAGATCGTAGACGTTCTCCTTGTCCTGCAGATAGAGGCTCAGGCGCTCCAGCCCGATGGTGATCTCGCCCGCCACCGGGAACACGTCGAGACCGCCGACCTGCTGGAAGTAGGTGTACTGGGTGATCTCCATCCCGTCGCACCAGACCTCCCAGCCGAGGCCCCAGGCGCCCACGGTGGGGTTCTCCCAGTCGTCCTCGACGAAGCGGATGTCGTGCAGCAGCGGGTCGATCCCGATCGCCTCGAGGCAGCCGAGGTAGAGCTCCTGCAGGTTCTCCGGGTTCGGCTTCAGGATCACCTGGTACTGATGGTGCTGGTGCAGGCGGTTGGGATTCTCGCCGTAGCGGCCGTCGGCCGGCCGGCGTGACGGCTGGACGTAGGCGACCTTCCAGGGCTTCGGCCCCAGGGTGCGCAGCACCGTCATCGGCGACAGCGTGCCCGCGCCCACCTCGACGTCGTAAGGCTGCAGGATGGCGCAGCCCTGCCGGCTCCAATAGTCATGGAGCTTCAGGATCAGGCCCTGAAACGAGAGCGGCTTGTCGGGCATCGGGCGGCTTGTTCGCAGGTGCAAAAAAAGTCGGCGGACCATAGGGCCCGCCGACCTTTGCTTCAACCGCCGAAAGGGCGGGTGTTTTCGAGGGCTTCAGTTGCCCCGGGCGGCCGTCCGCTTGCCGGCGCGCGACATGGGCTGGCCGTACTTCGCGCGGTTCTCCGCGGTGTCCGGGACCGGGCCGTTGGTGACCGTCACGTTGGTGAAGGTCGCCGAGGTGTTGACGGCGGTGTCCGCCGCGGCGGGGGCTGGGGGCACTGTCGCGGCGTCGGCGGGGACGTCCGCCGGCGGGACTTCGGTCGCGGCGGCCGCAGCCGGCGTGCCGAGCGGGACCTTCACCGTCTCCGTGTACTGCTTGTCGTCGGACGGGGCGTGAGCGCCGTTCCAGTCGCCCGTGACCGAGCCGGGCGTGGGCGCCGCCGGCTGCTGGGCGTAGGCGAGGCCGCCGGCGAGCGCGAAGGCGGTGGCGGCAGTGGCGAGATAGGCGAGCTTCATCGTCAGGACTCCAGGTTGGTGGCGCGATCCTTTGCACCCCTTCCTCAATGTGCCGACGCTCTACGGCTCAGGCGGACGTTGGTTCCGCCCGAGCCGCAGGATTCTCCTATTGTTTCGCCGTCGCCGAAGCGTCGGCCGCGGGAGGCGGCGCAGCGGGCGCCACCGGGTCCGCATTGCCCTGGCCGGCGATCAGAACGTGGTCGACCACGTGCAGCAGGCCGCTGCCGGTCTTCACATCGGCCTGAACGATGGTCGCGCCGTCCACCTTCATCACCCCGCCCTCGTCGCTACCGTCGAGCAGGATGGTGTCGCCGGCGCCCGAAGGGATCGGACCCTTCGCGCCCTTGATCTTCGTCGAGGCGACGGGCGCGTTCACGATGTGGTGCAGGATGAACTTCTGCATCGCCGCCTTGTCGGCCTGCAACCTGGCGAGATCGGCTGCCGGCATCGCCTGGAAGGCCGAGTCGGTCGGGGCGAACACCGTCAGGTTGGCGTTGGTCTTCAGCAAGCCGGCCAGGTTCGTGTCGGTCAGGCCCTTCGTGAAGATCGTGAAGCCGCCGTTCAGCTTCAGGGTGTCGACGAGGTCGCCGTTGACGGTGACGGGCTTGGCCGCCCCGGCGGTCGGCGCGGCGGCGGGCGCAGGCGCGGCCGGCGCCGGCGTCTGGGCCTGGGCGGCGAAGGGAGCGGCCGCAAGCGCGACGGCGGCGAGGAGCAGGCGGGTCGTCATTCAGGATCCTTCGTGGCTGCTGGCGACCTTCAGGCCGCGAATATGGCGAAACGGGACAGTCGTCATTCCGATGCCGTCTGGCGACCCGCCCCAGGGATCGCCCTCTGGGTCGCCGCGAGACTAGGCGTTGAAGGCGCCGGATTTACGACGACTTGCGGGCGCGTCAAGCGCGGGATCGGCCCTCCCGTGGGGTCAGGATGCGCAATCGGCAGGCGCCCCGGCCGATCGGCGCCCGCAATTTGAGCGGCGCGGGCCTTCTTCACCGCACGCTCGCCCCGGCGGGCCGTGCAGCCGAGCCTCGCGACATAGCGTCGGCCCGACCGCGGCCAAGGGGATCAACGACGAGCCGCGGTCCAAGCGAACGAGAGGGGTTGGCCCACCCGGCGGGCCGAACGCGGAGAGCGAGCGGATGAAACTCATCATGGCGATCGTCAAACCCTTCAAGCTGGACGACGTGCGCGAAGCGCTCGTGTCGGCCGGCGTGGAGGGGCTGACGGTCTCGGAGGTCAAGGGCTATGGCCGGCAGAAGGGCCAGACCGAGATCTATCGGGGCGCGGAGTACCAGATCAACTTCCTGCCCAAGGTGAAGCTCGAGTGCGTCGTCGACGACGCGCAGGCGGGCAAGGCCGTGGAGGCCATCAAGGCCGCGGCCGCCACCGGCAAGATCGGCGACGGAAAGATCTTCGTCCTCGACGTCTCGGACGCCGTGCGCATCCGGACGGGCGAGACCGGCGCGGCCGCGCTTTAGGGGAACAAGGGGACATGCTTATGACGTTTCTCGCAAGAACGCGGCTGGCCGGGCTGGCGCTCGCCGCCGCGATGGCCGCAGCGCCGCTGGCGCCGGCCTTCGCCCAGGAGGCCCCAGCCCCTGCCCCGGCGCCCGCCGCCGCGGCTCCGGCCGCAGCCGCGCCTGACGCCGCCGCCCCCGCCGAGACGGCTCCGGCCGCGGCGCCGGCCGAGATCAAGGCGCCCGAGCAGACCGTGAACAAGGGCGACACCACCTGGATGATGGTCTCGGCGGTCTTCGTGCTGCTGATGATCATCCCGGGTCTGGCGCTCTTCTACGGCGGCCTCGTGCGTCAGAAGAACATGCTGAGCATGCTGATGCAGACGGCGACGGTGTGCGTCATCGGCATGATCGCCTGGGTGATCTACGGCTACAGCCTGGCCTTCACCGACGGCGGCAGTCACGACACCTTCTTCGGCGGTACGGCGCGCCTGTTCCTGAAGGACGTCACGCCGGCCTCGAACGCGGCGACCTTCTCGACCGGCACCTACATCCCCGAACTCGCCTTCATCGCCTTCCAGATGACCTTCGCCGCGATCACGGCGTGCCTGGTGCTGGGCGGGGTGGCCGAGCGGATGAAGTTCGCCGCCGTCGTGGTGTTCGCCGTCCTGTGGCCGCTGCTCTCGTACTACCCGATGGCCCATATGGTCTGGTGGTGGCCGGGCCCCGACGGCATCGCGACGGCTCCGACCGCGCCGGTGAAGTCGGGCCTGCTGTGGGGCTGGGGCGCGCTCGACTTCGCAGGCGGCACGGTGGTCCACATCAACGCCGGCGTGGCCGCGCTCTGCGGCGCGCTGATCCTGGGCCCCCGCAAGGGCTACCGTTCCGAGCCGATGCAGCCGCACTCGCTGACGCTGACGCTGGTGGGCGCGGGCCTGCTGTGGTTCGGCTGGTTCGGCTTCAACGCCGGTTCGAACCTGGAAGCCAACGGCTATGCCGCCCTGGCGGTGGTGAACACCTTCGTGGCGACCGCGGCGGCGGGCTTCTCCTGGGCGGTGACCGAGTGGGTCACGCGCAAGAAGGCTTCGCTGCTCGGTATGGCCTCGGGCCTGGTCGCCGGCCTCGTGGCCGTGACCCCGGCCGCGGGCTTCGCCGGCCCGATGGGGGCCCTGGTGCTGGGCCTGATCGTCTCGCCGATCTGCGTCTTCTTCTGCTCGGTCGTGAAGAACGCGCTGAAGTACGACGACAGCCTGGACGCCTTCGGCATCCACGCGATCGGCGGCATCGTGGGCGCGCTGGCCACCGGCATCCTGGTGGCCAAGGGCCTCGGCGGCGCGGAGATCGTCGACTACACCACCTGCGCCGCCGACGGCGACATCTCCACCTGCGACGTGCTGGCGAGCTACACCATGGCGGGCCAGTTCATCACCCAGCTCAAGGCCGTGGCCGTGGCGGTCGCCTGGTCGGCAGTGGCCTCCAGCATCGTGTTCTTCATCATCAAGTACACGGTCGGCCTGCGCGCTTCCCCGGAAGCCGAAGAGGAAGGCCTGGACATCGTCGAACACGGCGAACGCGCCTACCACTCGTAGGCTCTCTCGAGAGGCGGGCGCTTCCGGTCGGGGCGCCGAGGACATGCGGAACGGGGGTCCTTCGGGGCCCCCGTTTTCGTTGGGCGCGCTGCAGGCGCCGCTGTCTGAACCACCAGGATCACCAGGCACACGAAGAGCCGGCAGGTGCGCCTTGGCGGACCTGGCGTCAGATGGCGGCGCTGCCGCGTCAACGCGGCTCGAAGGCCTGCGCCCCCTTCCTGCTAAGCCCAGGGCCCGCCGAGGCGGCAGCGCTTCACCCACCAGGCCGGCGCGAGGGCTTCGAGGCGTTCGGCGAGGCTCTCGGCGGCGATGTCGTCGTCGCAGAGGGCGAAGCAGGTGCCACCCGAGCCGGAAACGCGTGCGATCAGGGCCTCGGGCTCGTCGCGGAGGGTCGCGAGCACGGCGCCCACGTCGGGCGCGACGGCGACCGCGGCGGCCTCCAGGTCGTTGCGCTGGGTGGCGAGCCAGGCGGCGACTTCGTGGACGTCCTCGAAGGCGTCGGGCATCCGCGGCCGCGTCACGTCGCCGAACGCGCCCGAGGCGTCGAGCGCGCGGTAGACCTCGGGCGTCGAGACCGGGACGCCGGCGTTCACCAGCACGGCGTGGAGTTCGGGCAGGCCCGGTGCGGGGCTCAAGCGCTCTCCCTTACCCTGCGCGACCACCGGGCGGCCCCAGAGGCAGGCGGCGCCGTCGGCGCCGAGGCTGGCGGCCACGCGCTCCAGGCGGGCGTCGTCGAAGCCGGGGGTGAAGACGTCGCGGATCAGGCGCAGCGCCGCGCCCGCGTCGCTGGAGCCGCCGCCCAGGCCGCTGGACACCGGGAGGTGCTTGTCCAGGGTGAAGGCGAGTTCCTCCATTGGCCGGCCCAGTTCGACGACGAAGGCGCGCACCGCCTTGACGATGAGGTTGTCGGACTCGCGGCCTAGCCCGGCCGCGAACGGACCGCGGACGGCGACGCTCCCTTCGCCCGGCCGCACGCTGACGCGGTCGCCGACGTCGCCGAACACCATCAGGCTGCAGATCGGGTGGTAGCCGTCCGTTCCAGGCCCGCCCACGTGCAGGAACAGGTTCACCTTGGCGGGCGCGAAAGCCTCCGCCATGGCGCTACGGCCCTGCGACCCGCTGCGTCGGCCCCAGGCCCCCGGAGATCTTCTTCTCGGCGTCGGCCTTGATCTTGTCGTCGGGCTTGAGCGTCAGCACGCGCCGCCACTGGAACCCGGCCTCGTCCTTGCGGCCGACCATCCAGTAGGCGTCGCCCAGGTGGTTGTTGATCTCGGGGTCGCCGGCTTCCAGCTCGACCGCCTGCTCGAGGATCTCGACGGCCTTCTTGTAGTCGCCGAGCCGGTAGTGGGCCCAACCCAGGCTGTCGACGATGGCGCCCGAGCGCGGATTGGCCGCCACGGCCTTCTCGACCATGCCCATGGCTTCCTTCAGCCGCTCGCCGCGGTCGATCCAGGCGTAGCCGAGGTAGTTCAGTAGCTCGGCCTCGTCGGGCCGCATCTTCAGCGCCTGGGACAGGTCGGCCTCGGCCTCCTTCCAGCGGCCGGTGCGCTCCAGGGCCTGGCCGCGGGCGTAGTAGAGCGTCCACTCGGGCGCCTTCGACTCGGCGATCAGGCCGTTCAGGATCTCGATCGCCTCGGGATACTGCTCGTTGGCGCGCAGGAGGTCCGAGAGGGTCAGGCGGCCGTCGCGGTCGCCGGTGGCCGCTGCGGTGCGCGCGAGCTTCAGCGCGCCCTCCTTGTCGCCGTCGCTCTGGTAGCTCCAGGCGAGCTTGGCCTGGGCGGCAGGGAACTCGGCGGCGGTGACCTTGACCTTCCGATAGGCCGCGCGGCCGCCCTCGACGTCGCCGGCCTGCTGCATCAGGTCGCCGACCATCAGCCAGGCTTCGCTGCGGTCCGGATCCAGCGCCAGCGACAGACGCAGGTAGGCGAGCGCGGTCGCCTCCTGCTTGGCGCTGACCATGGTCGCGGCCGGGGCCAGCAGCGCGAAGGCGGCGCCCTGCTTGATCGACGGCATCGCCGGCGCGCTCTTGCCGGCCGCCGCGCGTGCGCGGGCCGCCTTCACCGCGAGGTTGGACGGATTCCGTTTCAGCGCGGCGTCGTAGTAGGCCAGCGCCTCCGGTCGGCGGCCCCGCCGTTCCAGGAAGCCGCCGTAGGCCAGCACCGAGATCTCGCTGGGACTCTCGCCCGAGGTGACCGCCTTGAAGTCGGTCTCGGCCTCGTCGTAGCGGCGCGCGCGCTCGAAGAGGTGCGCCTGGCCGATCTGGCCGAAGTAGTCGACGCCCGGGTCGCCTCGTAGCTGGGGCCGCACGAACGAGCCCTCGACGTCGCCCGACGCTGCGGCCACCCACGGGCCCAGCAGCGCCGCGGCGCCTCGGTGGGGGAAGCCGATCCCGTCGGTGGCGAGCTCGGCCTTGGCGACCTTGCCCTTGCCGTCGGCCAGGGCGGCCACGACCTTCACCAGCCGGCCCAGGCGCTTGCCGGGCTCGCCCGCGTCGGCGCCCGAAGGTGCGATCGCGGCGGCGCGTTCGATGTCGCCGGCCATCAGGGCCGCGGTGAAGGCGCGTTCGGTGATGGCGGGATCGCCCCCGCTCTCGTCGCGCGCCAGTTCCAGGAACTTCGCGGCCTCGGCGCTGCGGCCCTCGGAGAGCGCGGCGTTCCCGGCCAGGAACATCCCGTAGGCGCTGTCCGCGGCGGCCGGAGCGGCGGGGTCCAGCGTGGAAGTCTCGGTGGTGGCGCAGGCGCTCAGCAGGACGAACGGCGCACACGCGGCAAGAAGCAAACGACGCATGCGCGGGAGTCTGGGCGTGCAAACGCCCCGCCGCAAGCGCCGCGTCGCCACAGCGGCGTCGCGCCCTCACATATTCGGGTAGTTCGGCCCGTCGCCGCCCTGGGGCGTCGTCCAGTCGATGTTCTGCGACGGATCCTTGATGTCGCAGGTCTTGCAGTGGACGCAGTTCTGGAAGTTGATCTGGAACTTGGGGTTCTGGCCGCCCTCGTCGTACAGCACCTCGTAGACGCCCGCCGGACAGTAGAGGCGCGCGGGCTCCCCATATTTCGGCAGGTTCACGTCGATCGGGATCGAGGGATCGCGCAGGTGCAGGTGCGCCGGCTGGCTCTCGTCATGGTTGGTCGACGACAGGAAGACGCTGGAGAGCTTGTCGAAGCTCAGTACGCCGTCCGGCTTCGGATAGACGATCGGCTTGTAGTCGCTGGCCTTGCCGGTGGAGTCGGCGTCGTTCTTGCCGTGCTTCAGCGTCCCGAAGAACGAGAAGCCGCCCAGCAGGTAGGTCGTCCACATCTCGAACATGCCGAGCGCGCCGCCGATCTTGGTGCCGAACTTCGACAGGATCGGCTTGGCGTTGCGGACCGTGTGCAGCTCCTTCCGGAGCCACGAGCGGTCGAAGCTCTCCTTGTAGGCGGCGAGTTCGTCGCCCGAGCGGCCCTCGGCGATGGCGGCGGCGGCGGCGTCGGCGGCCATGATGCCCGACTTGATCGCCGCATGGCTGCCCTTGATCCGCGGCACGTTCACGAAGCCGGCGCTGTCGCCCAGCAGGACCCCGCCGGGGAAGTAGAGCTTCGGGATCGACTGGAGGCCGCCTTCCGAGATGGCGCGGGCGCCGTAGGCGATGCGCTTGCCGCCGACCAGGTACTTGGCCACCTCGGGATGGTGCTTGAAGCGCTGGAACTCGTCGAAGGGCGACAGCCAGGGGTTCTTGTAGCCCAGGTGTGTCACGTAGCCGATAGCCACCAGATTGTCGCCGAAGTGGTACATGAAGCTGCCGCCGCCCGACTTGTCGTCGAGGGGCCAGCCGGTGGTGTGGGTCGCCAGGCCCGGGCTGAAGACTTCGTTCGGAACCTGCCACAACTCCTTGATGCCGATGCCGTACTTCTCGACGTCGGCGTCCTTGCCCAGGCCGTACTTCTTGCGGAGCACCTTGGCGAGCGAGCCGCGCACGCCCTCGCCGATGAAGACATACTTGCCGCGCAACTCCATGCCGGGCTCGTAGCTGGGGCCGGGCTTGCCGTCCTTGCCCAGGCCGAACTCGCCCGCCACGACGCCCACCAGCGTGTCGCCTTCGAAGACCGGGGCCGAAGCCGCCATCCCGGGATAGATCTCGACGCCCAGCTCCTCGGCCTGGCCCGCCAGCCAGCGGCACACGTTGCCCAGGGAGGCGATGTAGTTGCCGTGGTTGTTCATGAAGGGCGGCATCAGGAACATCGGCAGCGACAGGCTGCCCTGCGGACCCAGCAGGATGAACTCGTCCCTGGTGACCGGCGTCTCCAGCGGCGCGCCCTTGGCCTTCCAGTCGGGGATGAGTTCGGCCAGGCCCTTCGGGTCGATCACTGCGCCCGAGAGGATGTGCGCGCCGACCTCGGCGCCCTTCTCCAGGACAGCGACGGTCAGCTCGGGATTGATCTGCTTCAGCCGGATCGCGGCGGCCAGGCCCGACGGCCCCGCGCCGACGATGACGACGTCGTACTCCATCGCTTCCCGTTGGATGGCTTCGCTCATCGTCGTCCCCTCGCCGCTCTGCGCCGGGCAGCCCCGCCGACGCCTTTCAGGTCTTATCGGAATGTCACACTGCGGCGGTCAAGCGCGAAGGCGCCGGTCAGGGCCGCCCGTCGACCACCAGCTTGACCTGCCGCCCCGGCCGGACGGCCTCTCCGGGCTCGAGCCCGTTCAGCATCCGGAACAGCGCGAGCCGGTCGCCGTCGCCCGTCATCCGCGCCGACAGCGACTCGGCCGTATCGCCGTTTCGCGCGGTGGCCACGGCGATGCGGCGGCCCGCCACCGAGGCGGCCTCCCGCTCGGGCAGCCGGCGGAAGGAATCGAACATCGGCTGGAACGCCGTCATGCGGCCCGCCGGCGCCATGGCGACGAAGTGGTAGGTCTCGTCGCCGCCCAGGTTGTAGGCCACGCAGATCAGGTCGACCGGGCGGCCGCCCGAGAAGGCGCGCGCCTCCAGGACCACCGCCTCCATGCCGTTGATGGCGACGCGCCGGGCCCCGCCCATCTCGCTGCGGCCCTGGCGGATGATCGCGCGCAGCGCCTTCTCGGCGTAGCCCGGCAGTTGGCGCGCCGTCGCGGTCCCGCCGGAGAACTCGGCCAGCATCCCGTCGGGGCCCGTGACCCGCACCGCCTCGGGCTCGTTCGCCATGGCGAAGCCGCGCGGGGCGTCGAAGCGGATCCTCAGCGCCGGATGGATGTAGGCCCCGCCCCGCACCAGCCCCTGCACGGGGTCGTCGTCGTAGGGCATCCCATCGACGGCCAGGAGGTAGGCGGTCTCCTCGATCAGCAGCGGTCCGCCGGCCGTGCTGGCCGTCGCCGCGGCCTGGGCGCGGGCGATGCGGTCGGTGGTGAGGGGGTGGGTGCGGGCCCACACGGGCGTTCCGCCGGTCTTGCCCCTGACGCGGGTGGTGTAGGCGTCCTCTCGCTGGAGGTCGCCGAGCACGCGGGTGAGCCCGTCCGGCGCATAGCCCGCCCGCGGCAGATAGCGGATGGCGAGCGTGTCGGCCTCGTACTCCTGGCTGCGCGAGTAGCTCAGCGTCCCCAGCTTCGCGACCCGGCCCGCGACCGCGCCCGCCAGGTCCGACTTCGTGGCGGCGCCGATCAACGAGGCTGCGAGGCCCGAGAGCGCCTCGGCGTTCTGCTGCCGTTGCGCGTGGCTGGCGGCGACGTGGCCGAGTTCGTGACCCAGGACGGCGGCGAGCTCCGCCTCGGAGTTCATGATCGAGAGCAGGCCGCGCGTGACGTAGACGTAGCATCCGGGCGGCGCCGTGAAGGCGTTGACCACCTCGGTGTCCAGCACCGTGAACGAGCAGTTCTGGCGGATGCCCGCCGCCTGCGCCATCCGCTGTCCGACCTGGGACACGTAGCGGGCCTGCGGGCCCGAGTAGACGCCGCCCAGCTCGGCGACGAAATCGGCGTGCTCCTTCGCCGGCTGCGCCGCCGCAGGCCCTGCGAGGGCCAGCGCCAGGATCAGTGTCGCGGCCCGCCGTCCCATCCTCGTCGCCTCCCCCGGGGCATTCCCGGCTGACAAGCCGGGCGCTTCGCGCGAAGAGTGGACCAAGCCACCGTGCGAGTGAACAGAGACCTTATGCCGGCCGCCGCCGACCCGCCCGAGCGCCACTTTGGCGACCGTCAGCTCGCCGAGAGCCTGCTCGCCTTCTGGGCCGACGCCGGCGTCGACGCCATGCTGCTGGACGATCCGGTCGACCGGATCGAGGCGGGCCGGTTCGTGCCGCCTCCGCGCCCGGCGCCGGTGGCGTCCGTCAGCTCGCCCGCCGCCCCGCCCCGCATCGGCGTCCCGGCCCCGTCGGACGTCTCCGGCGCGGTCGCGGCCGCACAGGCCGCCGCCGCCGGCGCCGCGAGCCTGGAGGACCTGGCCGCCGCCATCGCCGCCTTCGACGGCTGCCCCCTGCGCACCGCCGGTGCGGCGACCCGGGCCGTCGTCTACCGCGGCGAGCCCGCCGCGCCCCTGCTGGTGATCGGCGAGGGGCCGGGCGCGGAGGAGGATGCGCGGGGCGAGCCCTTCGTCGGGCGTTCGGGCAAGCTGCTGGACCGGATGTTCGCCGCCGCGGGCCTCGAAGGCCGGGTCCTGATCACCAACACCGTCTTCTGGCGGCCGCCCGGCAACCGCGACCCGTCCCAGTTCGAGCAGGCGATCTGCGCGCCGTTCCTCGAACGGATGATCGCCCTGGTGGAGCCGAAGATGCTGCTGCTGGTCGGCGCGCCCTCCGCGAAGTCTATCCTCAAGCGCGAGGAAGGCATCATGAAGATGCGCGGGCGGTTCTTCGAATGGACCTCCGCCGACGGAAGCCGGGAGCTGCCGGCCATGCCGACGCTCCACCCGGCCTTCCTGCTGCGCCAGCCGGGCGCCAAGAAGCAGGCTTGGCAGGACCTGCTCACCCTGGCCGAGCGGCTGGATCGTCCGCCACGCGGATGATGGGTGGTCAAGGTCGAGCTTCAATCCGCCGCTTGATCCGGCCGGTGCGCCGCCTTAGCCTCCCACCGGTGGGACAATGAGAAAAAGGGTTTCGCGCTCAACCTCGCGTTAGTCGTGGTGCGCGAAAAGGACGGCATGACGCTAAAACAGCGCCTGCGCGTCGGGGTATTGTCCCTCGTCGCCGGAGTCTCGATGGCCAGCGTAGCGGTCGCCGATTCGACGAAGGCCCTCTCCGACGACGACGCCCGCGCCTATGCCGCCGCCTTCGAAGCCGTGGACCAGGGCGATTTCGTGGGCGCCGAACTCACCGCGTCCGAGATCAAGGACAAGTCGCTCGCGGGCTACATCTCGTTCCGCGCGCTGATGCACCCCACCGCCCACAAGGCCTCGTTCGAGGAGCTGTCGGGCTGGCTGGCGCGATTCCGCGACCTGCCGCTGGCCGAGCGCGTGTTCTCGCTGGCCGCCAAGCGCCAGCCCGGCGACGTGGCCAGCCTGGCCACCCCGGAAGTGGCGCTGGTGGACACCGCCCGCAGCGCCATCACAAAGCCGGCGCGCGAGGCCTTCTATTCGGGCGATGCGCAGACCGCCTTCCGCCTGGCCGTGAACGTGGGCGAACGCTGGGTCGCCGGCCTCGCCGCCTGGCGCCTCAGCGACTTCGATCAGGCCCGCGACTACTTCGCCATGGTCGCCCGCGACGAGGCGGAAGACCCCTGGCAGCGCGCCGCCGCCGCCTACTGGGCCGCGCGCTCCTCGCAGGCGCTCGACGATTCGAAGACGGCGACCGCGTTCCTGCGCCTGGCCGCGCAGTCGCCGCAGACCTTCTACGGCATGATCGCCGAGCGGCAGATCCGCATGGTGCAGGCCGAGGCCGCACCGACCGGCCAGATCGTGCTGGCCAGCTATCGCGCGCCGCAGGCCCAGCCCGTCACCGACATGCGCGCGTTCCTGGGCGCCAACCCGCGCGCCCACCGCGCCGCCGCGCTGGCCCAACTGGGCCGCGCCGAGGAGGCCCGCCAGGAGCTTCGCGCCGGCCTGGCCCTGGCCCGTTCCAGCGACGAGCGCAACGTCTGGTCCTCGCTGCTGGCCAGCCTGGCGCCCCCGGGCTCGGGCAGCCAGAAGCCCCAGTACCTGAACCTCTACGACTACCAGGCCCCGCCGCTGGAGCCGAAGAACGGCTTCACCCAGGACCGCGCGCTGGTCTACGCGATCGTGCGCCAGGAAAGCGCCTTCAACCCGGGCGCGGTCAGCCACGCCGGCGCCTACGGCCTGATGCAGGTGATCCCGGGCTCGGCGGCGCTCGCCACCGGCGACCGGAGCTTCCAGCGCCGCCCGCGCATGCTGCTCGACCCCGGCACCAACCTGAAGGTCGGCCAGGACTACCTCGCCTATCTGATGGACCGCGGCGTCGGCCCCGACCTTCTGAAGATGGTCGCCGCCTACAACGCCGGCCCCGGCGCGGTGCTGAACACCATGCAGAAGGTGGGCGACGAAGACCCCTTCCTGATGATCGAGTGCCTGCCGGCGCTGGAGACCCGCAACTACGTCGAGAAGGTCATGGCGGCCTACTGGACCTACAAGCGGATGTTCGGCGAGGAGACCAAGACCCTCGACGCCCTGGCCGGCGGCGCGCGCCGCGTGGACGCCCGGCTCGACCTAACCTATCCGCCGCCCGCCCCGCAGACCCAGCAGGCGGCGAACCCCGCCGACGTCGACGCCATCGCCGCACTCCTCGAGAAGGCGTCGCTCGACTAGGACGCCGCTCGGCGCGCGGCTGAACAGGCCGCCCTCCTTCAGGCCCGCCACCACCGCCTGCGTGCCGCCGCCGGCGAGGTGCATCTCCAGCGCCGCGATCCAGCCGTCGCGCAGCCGGAAGGCCACCGGCAGCGCCAGCACCCGATCGGCCCGCGCCGCGCGCGCCGCCGCCGGGAGGGTCGGATGGGCGTCGGCGCCCATGTCCTCGCAGAGCGCGTCGATCCCCGGCTGGCCGGGTGCCGCCACGATCGCCACCTGACGCACCAGGCCATCCACCGCCCCGGCGGTGAGCTGGGCCAGCAGCGCCGGCAGCCGGTCGGCGTCGCGCCGGGCGTCGATGATCACGCTGAGCATAGGCCGTGCTTCACCCACAGCGCGCCGTCCCGCAAGCTCAGTCGTCCGCCAGCAAGGTGTTCAGCATGGTCTGCCGATGGTTCAGGAAGCCGCGCGTGACCTGAACGTGGTCCGTGTCCTCGTAGGCCACGCGCTCCAGGCCGGTCGAGGTCGTCTGATAAATCCACGCATCCGGGTAGCCCAGGATGATCGGCGAGTGCGTCGCGATGATGAACTGCGACCTGGCCATGATCAGTTCGTGCATGCGGACCAAGAAGCTGAGCTGGCGGTTGGGCGACAGCGCCGCCTCGGGCTCGTCCAAGATGTAGAGGCCGTCGCCGCGGAACCGGTTGTCGATGAGCGCGAAGAACGACTCGCCATGCGACTGCTCGTGCAACGATACCCCGCCGTAGGCGTCGGTCACGCCCAGTTCGTCGATCTGGGTGCTGACATTGAAGTGCGACTCCGCGCGCAGGAAGTAGCCGTCGATCGGCCGCAGCGTGGACCGCACGGGCCGGACGAACCGGTGGAGCGGCGAGTGTGAGGCGCGCGTCTCGAAGTTGAAGTTCCGCGTCCCGCCTTCGGCGTTGAAGCCCCAGGCCATCGCCAGCGCCTCGATCAGCGTCGACTTGCCCGAGCCGTTCTCGCCGACAAGGAACGTGACCTTGGGATGGAACTTCAGCTCGTCGAGGTTGCGCACCACGGGCAGGCTGAAGGGATAGGCGCCGGCGTCCCAGCCCTCGCGCCGCTCGAACCGCGCGGCGATCCAGTAGTGCTTGGCGTCGATGGCTCGCATACGTCGGTCGCCTCTTCCACAGCCTGCGTAGCGCGCCGCGATGCGTGTCACAAGCCCATTTGTTCTTGTTTCGTTCGATGCCAAAAGCTAGCGTCAGGAGGTGTCCAGCGGCTTCACCTCCCAGATCCCCAACGCCATGCGCGGACGCGGCGCGCGGTCGAACGCGACCGGCCGTTTCGAAGGCCAGCAGCGCGAGGCGTTCGACGACGGCTGGACGCTGGACGATCCGGAACCCGAGAAGCTGGAGACGACGGTCCAGGCCGAGAAGGCCAAGGTGATCATCAGCAGGAACGACAGCCCCGACGTGGGCTTCTCGTCCTCGATCAACCCCTACCGCGGCTGCGAGCACGGCTGCATCTACTGCTATGCGCGGCCGGCGCACGCCTACATGGGGCTGTCGCCCGGCCTCGATTTCGAATCCAAGCTGTTCTTCAAACCCGAGGCGGCGCGGCTTCTGGAGAAGGAGCTGTCCAAGGCCAGCTACAGGCCCGAGTTCATCCACATCGGCGGCAACACCGACCCCTACCAGCCGCAGGAGCGGAAACTCAGGATCACCCGCGGGGTGATCGAGGTCCTGACGGCGTTCCGCCATCCCTTCTCGGTGATCACCAAGTCGGCGCTGATCGTGCGCGACCTGGATCTGCTGGCCGAGGCGGCGCGGCTGCAACTGACGCGGGTGGCGATGTCGGTGACGACGCTGGACCGCAAGCTGGCGCGCTCGATGGAGCCGCGCGCCGCGACGCCCGAGAAGCGGATCGACGCGATCCGGCAGCTCACGCGGGCCGGCGTCCCGGTGACCGTGATGTTCGCGCCCTGCATCCCGGGCCTGAACGACCACGAGATGGAGGCGGTGCTGGAGCGGGCGGCCGGCGCCGGCGCCTCGGGCGCGGGCTATGTGGCGCTGCGCCTGCCGCGCGAGATCAAGGACCTGTTCCGCGAGTGGCTGGAGAGCGATCACCCAGATCGCGCACGCCGGGTCATGTCGCTGGTGCGCCAGATGCGCGGCGGCAAGGACTACGACGACACCTGGGGCAGCCGCATGAGGGGTCAGGGCCCGATCGCCGACCTGATGGCCACCCGCTTCGCCGCCGCCAAAAAGCGCTACGGCCTCGACCAGAGCTGGGGCTCGCTCTCGACGGCGCGGTTCCGCGTCCCCCCGAAGCCCGGCGGCCAGATCGACCTGTTCCGAGAATGAGCGCCGACAAAGTTCCTCCCCCGCTCGCGGGTGAGGAACTTAGGCGCCGACTCTCCAGCAGGACTCTGCCGACTACCGGCTGAACACCCCCACCAGCTCCACATGCGGCGACCAGAGGAACTGGTCGACGGGCAGGACGCGCTCCAGGGCGAACCCGGCGTCGATCAGGGTGCGGGCGTCGCGGGCGAAGGTGGCGGGGTTGCAGGAGACGCCGATGACGCGGGGCACGGTCGACTTGGCGAGTTCGAAGGCCTGTTCGGCGGCGCCGGCGCGGGGCGGGTCGAAGACGGCGACGTCCACCTTCTTCAGCTCATCCGCCAGCATCGGGCGGCGGACGAGGTCGCGGGCCTCGGCGGTGACGCCCTTGAGGCCCGGCGCGGTGGCCAGCGCGCCGGTGAGCGCCGAGACGACACCGGCGCCGAAGTCGGCGGCGTACACAGGCGCGATCTCGGCCAGCCGGAAGGTGAAGGTGCCGACGCCGCAGTAGAGGTCTGCGATGCGCGAGGCGCCGGCCGCGCTCTCGCCGACGAAGGCCGTCATCGCGGCCTCGGCGCCGGCGGTGGCCTGCAGGAAGGCACCGGGCGGGAGCGCCACGCGGGCAGGGCCCAGCCGCACGGTCGGCTGGCGGGCCAGGTAGGCCATGTCGCCGGCCAGGGTGACGCGCGCCAGGTCGGCGGCGGCCGCATGTTCGGCGATCTGCGAGCGGGCGTCGGCGGAGAGGCCGCCGCTCCTGGCCTCGACGCCGGTGATGTCGATGTCGAGGCCGGTGTCGGTGAGGGTCACGTGCAGCGTGGGCGCGGACCTGGGGTGCTCGAACAGCGGCGCAGCGAGGCGCTTGAGGGCCGGGATCGCCGCCTCGATGCGCGGGTCCGCGATCGGACAGACGGCGATGTCGACCAGATCCCAGGACTTGCGCGCCTTGTAGCCCAACCGAGCGGCTCCGGCGGTCCCCTTGCGGGCGTGCAGGCCGACGCGGCGGCGCGTGCCTGGGCCGGCGGCGAAGGCGGGCAGGATCTCGGTCTCGATGTGCTGGCGGGCCAGGGTGCCGCGCAGGCGCTCGACCTTCCAGACCAGGTAGGGCTCGGCCGCCCAGTGCTGCAGGGCGCAGCCGCCGCAGGCGAAGAAATGGGGGCACGGCGGGGGCACGCGCTCGGCGCTGGCCTCCAGCACCTCGACCAGCTCGCGCCGGTCGCCGGAACCCTGCGCCACGACGCGCTCGCCCGGAAGCGTGAACGGGATGAACACGGGCCCGCCCCGGTCCGAGGCGGCCACGCCGTCGCCCTCTCCGCCCACGGCGTCCACCGTGAACTCGACCGGCGGACCCGGCGCGGGCCTCGGATCGGGACGGCCCTTGAAACGGTGCTTCGGCGACCTCATGCCCGCTCCATGACCCGCGTCGCGGTTAAGCTCGAATGAACGAACATGAACGACTTTCTTAAGCGCCGTTCAGGTTGGGCGGCGCATCTTCCCGGCAAGCGTCGCCGTAAGGACGCGCAAGCACTTCGATTCGAGGGATACCCAATGACCAAGCGTGTCGCCATCAGCAAGGCTGGCGCTGTCACCCTCGCGCTGGCCCTGGCCGCCGGCGCGGCCCAGGCGCAGTCGTATCCGGCATCGGCCTCGGGCCCCGGCTCTGCGGGCTACAACTACGATCCCTGCCGCCGCGACGCGAACCAGCGCGGCACGGCGGGCGCCCTGATCGGCGGCGGCATGGGCGCGGTCATCGGCTCGAACGCGGCGGCCCGCAACGCCCGCACGGAAGGCGCCCTGCTGGGCGGCCTGCTGGGCGCCATCGCAGGCGGCGTGATCGGCAACAAGACCGCCGCCTGCACGGGGACGAGCTACGACACCGCCGCCGCGCCGCCGCCACCGCCGCCGACTTCCAGCAGTTCGTACTACGACCGCGACGCCTACGCGGCGCGCGCAGAGCGCGAAGCCCGCACCGATCCGTGGGTGGAACAGCGCCCGGCGGCCGCCGACCGCGGCCCGAGCGCCGACGGCTGCACCCTGGCCGAGAGCCCCATCTACATGCCCGACGGCCGCACCCAGACCCGGTTCGTCCGCGTCTGCCGCGACGCGAGCGGCAAGTACGCCGTCGTCGACTGAACAAGCTCCAAGTCGAGTGCGCCTGGGGCCGTCCTGCGTATCGGGGCGGCCCTTCTTCTTTGGTGGGCCGCGCGGTGACCTAACGGGTCGCCAGGAGCAGGAACTCGCGATTGCCGTCGCCGCCCTCGATCGGGCTGTCGGCGCTGGCCCTCACCGTCCAGCCGCGGCCAACGAGGAAGGTCACGACGCCGCCGAGGGCATCGGCGCGGGCAGCCGGGTCGGCGACGACGCCCCCCTTCCCCACCCGCTCCGGCCCCACCTCGAACTGCGGTTTCACCAGCGCGACGAGGCTTGCGTCCGCCGCCGCCAGCGCCAGCGCCGCGGGCAACGCCTTGGCCAGCGAGATGAAGCTGACGTCGGTGACGATCAGGTCGGGCGGCTGCGGGATCAGCCCAGGCGTCAGGTCGCGGGCGTCGGTCCCCTCCAGGCTGACGACGCGCGGGTCGGCGGCGACCTTCGGGTGGAGCTGCCCGCGCCCGACGTCCACGGCGTAAACTCTGGCCGCGCCTCTGGAGAGGCAGACCTCGGTGAAGCCGCCGGTCGAGGCGCCGACGTCCAGCACGACCTTGCCGGCCACCGGGACGGACCAGGCGTCCAGCGCACGGACCAGCTTCAGCGCCCCGCGCCCGACCCAGGGATGGGCGGGCGTCGCCTCGATCGCCGCGTCGTCGGCGATCAGCTCCGAGGGCTTCTCCACCCGCCGCCCGTCCGCCGTGACGCCGCCCGCCTCGATCGCCGCGCGCGCCTTGCTGCGGCTCTCGAAGAGGCCGCGATCGACCAGCAAGACGTCGGCGCGGGTCTTCAGGCCGGCTCGCCCTGGAACAGCTTCTTCAGCTCGGTCTTCAGGATCTTGCCGTTCGGGTTGCGCGGCAGGGTCTCGGGCCAGAAGCGCACCTCCACCGGCACCTTGAAGGCGGCGAGCCGCGAGGCGACATGGGCCCGCAGTTCGTCCTCGGTGGCGTGCGCGCCGGGCTTCAGGGTCACCACGGCCGCCGGCTCCTCGCCCAGGGTGCGGTGCGGCTTGGCCACGATGGCCGCGTCCATGACGGCCGGGTGGTCATAGAGGACGTTCTCGACCTCGACGCAGTAGATGTTCTCGCCGCCGCGGATCAGCATGTCCTTGGCCCGGTCGATGATGAAGCAGAAGCCCTCCTCGTCGACCCGCGCCAGGTCGCCGGTGCGAACCCAGCCGTCGACGAAGGTCTGCGCCGTCGCCTCGGGCTTGTTCCAGTAGAGCCGGCAGTTCATGGCCCCGAACGACCAGAGTTCGCCCACCTCGTTCGGGCCCAGCACCGTCCTGCCGTCGTCCGGATCGCGGATCTCGAGCTTGGCGACGGCGGCGGCCGGGCCGCAGCTTTCGGGACGGTTTATGTAGTCCTCGCCGTTGTTGGAGGTCACCGCCGCGCAGGTCTCGGTCATGCCCCAGCCCTGGCTGGGCTGCGACTTCGGGAACACCTCCAGCAGGCGCTTCACCAGTTCGGGCGCCGAGGGCGCGCCGCCGTAGGAGACGGATTCCAGCGAGGAGAGGTCGTAGTTGTCGCGCGCCGGGTGCTCGATGAGCTGCCAGGCGATGGTGGGCACGCCGCCGGCCAGCACGATCTTCTCCCGCTCGATCAGTTCGAACGCGCGGATCACGTCCCACTTGAACATCATCACCAGCTTGCCGCCGGAGAAGAGCGTCGGGTTCAACACCGCGAAGCAGCCGGTGACGTGGAAGAACGGCACGCTGATGAGGGCCGAGCGCTGCGGCGCGTGCGGATCGGGCGCGGGCGGCGCCTCGCCCTTGCGCAGGAACACCCGCGCGCCGGCCGCCGCGGCCGTGAAGATGTTGGTGTTGACCGAGCGCTGGGTGGCCAGCGCGCCCTTGGGCTTACCGGTGGTGCCCGAGGTGTAGAAGATGGTGGCGTCGTCCTCGGGGCCGATCTCGACGGGCGGGATGGGCTGGTCGGGCAGGCTCCCCCAGGCGTCGGCGCCGCCGAGGACGTCCTCCAGCCTGGTCGCCTGCGGATGGGCCAGGTCCTCGTCGCGGGTGCGGCTGACGTAGACGCGCCTGAGGTCCGGACAGTTCGGCAGGTGCTCGACCAGGCGCTCGTAGCGCTCGTAGTCGACGATCGCGACCCTGGTCCCGGAATCGGTGAGCCCGTACTCCAGTTCGGGGCCCGTCCACCAGGCGTTCAGCGGCGTGACCACGGCGCCGATCGAGGCGGCGGCGTAGAAGGCGACCACCCATTCCGGCAGGTTGCGCATGACCACGGCCACGCGGTCGCCCTTGCCGACGCCCTGCGCCTGCAGTTCGCGGGCGAAGGCGGAGACGGCGCGGTAGAACGCCTCGAACGTGACGCGCTCGTCCTCGTAGACCAGGAACACCCGCTCGCCGTGCGCCCGCGAGGCCTCGACGACGGCGCGGATCGACGGCGGCAGGTTCTTCCAGACCTTCGTCGGGATACCGCGGATGTCGACGTCCTCGACCTCCAGCGGCGACCCCGGCGCCCCCAGCATGGCGTGCGCCTGCTGGATCGACATGGCAGGCCAACCGGGCGGCAACTGGGCCTCGGACATTCACGCATCTCCCTGACGCCGCCACGGATTCCGGCCCGCGGCTGGCGTCAGGCGATCAAGCATAACCCAGGGTCAGAGGCAAACCGGCGACGGCGCTATGCGACCGGCCCGAGGGTGTGCAACCGCCGCCGCAGCATCGCGCCCGCACCGCCGAAGCCGAGGATCATCAGCGCCCAGGCGCCGGGCTCGGGCACGCCGGCGGAGGTGAGCGTGAAGTTCACGCCGGTGGAGTCGTTCGAGTAGCTGCCGGCGGCGTTCACGATGACGGCGAAGAACTGCCCCTGCGCCAGCGAGATCGTGCCGCTGCGGCTCAGGGCGGCGCCGGGCGTGTTCAGGAAGCCGAGCGGCGTGGCCACCGGCGCGCCGCTGACGTTGGTGAGGCTCGCGAGCGCCACGCCGCTCGGCGAGCGGTCGAGGATACTGAACGTCACGTCCCAGTCGTAGACCCCGGCCGTCGGCGCGGTGAAGAAGATGGCGATGGGATTGCTGACGCCCGGATGCACGAGCAGCCGATCGTCGGGCACCATGTAGGTTCCCTCGTTGAAGGCCGTGTCGCTCTTGTAGACGCCCGGAAGGCTGCCGCCGTCCTGCAGGCAGGAGTCGGCCGTGACGACGCAGTTGGCCGGCGCGGTCAGCAGCGAGGCCGGTTGGCCCGGCCCCGCCGGCAGCTTGACGTAGGAGAACCCGCCGGCGCCCTGCGTGCCGTCGAAGCTGGTGAATGCATCATAGGTGACGGCCTGCGCCGTCGAGGCGAGCGCCAGCGCACCCACGAGGCCTGCAAAGAACTTCATGACTTCCCCCAATGTCGCGCGGGCGGTCGGGCGCCCGGCCGGATGCTTGAGAGGCTAGGTCGCGCCCGGCGCCGTGGCCATTAGACCGGATGGTCTACGGGCGCTCGCCCCCGAGGCGAGGTACGCGGCCTAAGTGCTTCGCTTGACAGTGAAAGCGCCGGCCCGGATCGTCGCCGCCGTGTCGGGGGACGTGAGGCGTGTCGGAGTTGGCGTATCGGAATCGGGTCCTCGTCAACGAGACGCGGACCGAACTGAAGGGCAGCATCGCCGCCTGGGTGGCGCTCTCGACGGGCACCGCGTTCCTGGCCTTCACGTTCGCCGGGCGCGCCGAGCCGCTCGGCTTCGGCCTGTGGCTCGGCGCGATCGGCGTATTCCTCGTGGGCTGGCTGGCGGCCTGGATCGGCTTCATCGCGAAGCCGCCGAGCGACGCGGCGATCCTGAGCCGCTGGATCCCGGGGGCGAAGGGCGGGATGCTCCTGTGCAATCTGGCCACCGCGGGGAGCGTCTGGGTCTTCCTGCCGGTGGCGGAACCGGAGTTGCGGGCGCTGATGCTGGTGCTCTTCGCCTGGTTCCTCATCATCCAGTTCGCCGCGGCGACGGAGGCGACCCAGGTGCTGCGCAGCGCCGTGGTGCTGGTGCTGGGCTCGCTGGTCGCCTGGCTGCTGGTGGCGCAACCGCCCTACTTCATGGTGCTGGCGCTGTTCCTGCCGCTCTTCGGGGCCACGCTGATCCTGATCCGCCGCTTCGTGCGCCAGGCCGTGGTCGATGCCACCACCGCCCGCGCCGCAGCCGAGGCCGCGCGCCGCGACCTGGAACGCGAGCGCGACGCCAAGACCCAGTTCATCCGCGCCGCCTCGCACGACCTGCAACAGCCGCTGCAGGCTGCATCGCTGTTCCTCGACCGCGTCAAGCCCGGCGGACGGGCGGCCGAGCAGACGCCGTCGCTGGGCGGCGTGAAGCGGTCGCTGACCGTCGCGCGCACCCTGGTGGGCGCGATGCTCGACCACCTGAAGCTGGAGGGCGGGGCCGTGCGGCCCGACATGACGACGCTCATCGCACGCGACCTCTTCGAACGGGTGCTCCTCACTCAGGGCCCGGCGGCCGCGGAGGCGGGCGTCGGCATCTCGGTCGCCGGCGGCGGGGTCGCGATGCACGCCGATCCGCTCCTGCTGGCCCGGGCCGTGGAGAACCTGGTCGCCAACGCCATCCGCCACTCGGGCGGCGGCCGGATCGTACTCGGCGCGCGTCGCCACGGCGGCGAGGCCACGATCTGGGTCGTGGACGACGGGCGCGGCCTTCCGGAGGGGGACGAAACGCGCGTCTTCGCCCCCTTCGAACAGGGGGCGCATGTGGGCGCTGCGGGCGGCTTCGGCCTGGGTCTCGCCTCGACCCGCGGCCTCGTCCAGCTCATGGGCGGCGACTGCGGGATCCGCCGCGGGCTGACCCGCGGCGCGGCCTTCTACGTCCGGCTGAGGGCGGCGGCGCCGGAAGCGGTTTCATGCGCGGCCTGATCTGCGACGACCACCCGCTGATGCGCGAGGCGCTGGCCGCGGCGATGCGCGACCGCTGGCCCGACCTCGACCTGGCCGAGGCCGGCGACTATCCCGCTGCGTGGGCGGCGGCGGAGGCGAAGCCGGACTTCTGCCTCGTCGACCTGGGCATGCCGGGCGCCGGGCCGATCGAGGGCCTGGCGGGCCTGCAGGCGCGGGCGCCCGACGCGGTCCTGCTGGTGATCACCGGCATCACGGACGCGGACGTCCTGGACGCGGTGCGGAGGTGCGGCGTGGCGGGGCTGTTCTCCAAGAACGCCGAGGCCGATCTCCTGCTGGAAGCGATCCGCGCGCGCCTGCCCGCGCTCCAGGCCATGGAGGCCTCGCGCCTGCCCAGGCGCCAGCAGGAGGTGCTGGCCCTGCTGGCCGAGGGCCGGACCAACAAGGAGATCGGCCTGAAGCTCGGCATCTCGCCCGCCACCGTGAAGATCCATGTGGCGCGGCTGACCGCCTGGCTGGGCGCCGTGAACCGCACCGACGCCGTCGCACGCGCCCAGCGCGGCCGCATCATCTAGGTGGCGCGGAAGAGCGCCATCACGTCGCCGCGGAACGCCTCCATGCTGCCCGGCCGGCTATAGAACATGTGGCCGCCCGGATAGAGGTTCAGCTTGATGCGGTCGGGCTCGGGCATCTGGTCGACGATCAGCTTCGAGGCGAAGTACGGGCAGCTCAGGTCGTTGTAGCCGTGGACGATCAGGGCCCGCATCTTCGGGTCGGTGGCGACGGACTGGCGCAGGTCGGTCACCGCGTCCTGCAGCTCGACGCCCTTCTCCCAGTTTTCGCCGACCTCGTTCGACAGCGCGTTGTAGCGGCCTTCCACCTTCCAGCCGACGATGCGGGTGGTCAGATCGACGATGGCGCTGGTGGTGGGCGCGATCAGGGCGTCGAGGATCGTGTCGCCGGTGCGCCGCTGGGCCGACCACGGGAAGGGATCCTGAGCGGTGACGTTGGTGTCGTACCAACTGCCGATCTTGCCTTCCTTGCGGTAGAGCTCGCGCAGGAAGGTGAAGCTGTCGATGCGGCCACCCGACTGCTGCACGAAGGCCGGGTCGAGGCCGGTGTAGGCGGTGACCCGCTGCACGATGCGCTGCGCCGCGGCCGGATCGCGGCGGCCCTTCATCAGGTCGGTGACGAACTCGCCGCGCGCGTAGGCCTCGACCTCGGCCATGGTCTGGGCGTTCAGCGGCTTGCCCTGCCGCTCGTAGTTCGCCGCGGCCATGCTGGGCAGGGTGATCACCCACGGCATCGGCGAGAAGTCGGGCGCCTGGTCCGCCGGCGGCTCCAGGTAGGGCGAGACCATCACCAGCCCGTTGATTCCGACGCCCAGGCCGGTTTGCAGGTAGCGGGTGATGCGCGGCGCGCGGAAACCGCCGTAGCTCTCGCCCACCACGTACTTCGGCGAGGCCATGCGGCCGTTCTTCACCAGCCAGTCGAAGACGATGCGGCCGAGGTATTCGATATCGGCCTTGATCGACCAGAAGCGCTTCTTGGTTTCCTCCAGGTCGACGAGGCTGCGGGAGTAGCCGGTGCCTACGGGATCGACGAACACCATGTCGCTGAAGTCGAGCCACGTCCCGGGATTGTCGACCAGCACCGCGGAATCGGACGGCGCGTCGCCCTGGGCGCCGAACTGCACCCGCTTGGGCCCGATGGCGCCGAGGTTCAGGTAGACCGAGGCCGCGCCCGGCCCGCCGTTGAAGGCGAAGGTGACCGGGCGGCCGACATCGCGGACGCCGTCCAGGACGTACGAGGTGCAGACCACCTCGCCCACCTTCCTGCCCTTCTCGTCGCGCACCGGCAGCGCGCCGACGGTGACCGTGTAGCCCAGCGTCCGACCGCCCAGGCGCATGGTCTGCTTGACGCTGGCGTCGGCCGGGAACGGCGGCAGGTCGATCCTGTCCCTGGCGTCCCCTGAGCCGCCCTTGCCGTCCTTCGCCTCGTCGGCCAGCGCCGGCGCGGCGGCCAGTCCAAGACCCGCGGCCAGTCCGGCCACCACCATCCGCCTGTGCATCGAACGCCCCTCGCTACGATCCGAGCCGGGACGCTAGGCCCGCGCGGAGAGTCGCGCCACGCCTCGGCGCACGGGACGGCGCGACGCCGGTTCGCTGTCCGGACACGCGCCGCTCGCGAAGCGCCGACGGGCGTTCGCGAAGAACCGGGTTCTGGAGGTCCGCGGCTCTGCTAGGGTCGCCGCAAACCAGGGGAAACGCCATGAAGCTCGCCACCGCGCTCGCCGCCCTCATGCTCGCCGCCGCGCCGGCCGCCCTCGCACAGGTTCCGGCCCCGGGCGCCGACGCCATGACCGACCCGTCGATGAAGCGCGAGGAGGTCATCGCCTTCATCGGCGTGAAGCCCGGCGACAAGGTGGCCGACATCGTCTCGGGCCGCTTCGTGCGCGCGTTCTCCGCCGCCGTCGGGCCGACAGGCAAGCTCTACGCAGTGATGCCGGCCGAGGTCGTAAAGGCCCACCCCGAGGTCGTGCCGATGCTCGAAGCGGGCGCGAAGGCGCCGGGCTCCAACATCATGCTCTCGACGCCGCCGGTGAACGCGATGGGCCTGGCGGCAGGCTCGCTGGACGCCGTCTTCATCCGCCAGAACTATCACGACCTCTACGACAAGTTCATGGGCCCGGCCGACGTCCCCGGCTTCAACAGGCAGGTCTACGACGCGCTGAAGCCCGGCGGCGTCTACGTGATCCTCGACCACTCCGCCGTGGCCGGCGCGCCGCTGAGCGTGACCGAGACCATCCACCGGATCGACGTCGCCCAGGTGAAGAAGGACGTCCTGGCTGCCGGCTTCAGGTTCGACGGCGAGAGCAACGCCTTCGCCAACCCGGCCGACGACCGCAAGACGATGGTGTTTGTCCCGGCCATCCGCGGGAAGACCGACCAGTTCATGCTGCGGTTCCGCAAGCCGAAGTAGCGCCGGCCTTCAGGCGCTCCAGTCCGGCCCCGAGACCGTCAGCGCATCGACGCCGAGCGCGGTCATGGCGGCGATCTCGGCGGCTGCGGCGACGCCCCAGACACCGACGGCGAGCCCCAGGGCCTTGGCCTCGGCGACGCGCCCGGGGGTGACGTCGGAGATGTGCGGCGACCACTCGCGGCCGCCGTGGGCCTGGACGGCGCGCGGCTCGGAGCCGCCGAAGCGGCGTTCGTCGCAGCCGTCGGTCCACGGCGAGTCGCCGCCCTCCAGGCGGACGATGCGGTCGTGCATGGCGGCGGGCACGGTCAGGTGGGCGGTGAGCATCTGCGGCCGCCGGGCCTTCAGGTCGCGCAGCACCGACCAGTCGAAGGCGATGATCTTGGCGCGATCCGCCCAGCCGGCAGCGTCGAGGTCGCGCAGCACCGCGTCCGTCAGGCGGACCGGATCGGCGGACTGCCGGTAGTCGGCCGGGTCGGTCTTGATCTCCACGAAGAGCCAGCGGCGGGGACCCGGCGCCGCGGCGAGCGCCGCCAGCAGGTGCGGCAGGGTCGGCATGGCGACACCGTCGAGGCCCGTCACGCCGGGATGGCGACGCGCGGCGCGGCTGCCCGGCCGGAACCGACCGAGGTCGTAGGCCTGGAGTTCGGCCAGCGACGTGTCGCGAAGCAGCGGGCCGGCCGCGTCCAGGAAGGCCCCGTTCAGCCGGCTGGCGTCGGCGGCGAGCCGGTAGTCGTGGTGGGCGACCACATGGCCGTCGGCGCTCAGGTGGACGTCGACCTCGATCCCGTCCACCGGCGCAGCGAGGCAGGCCCGCGCGCCCTCCAGAGAGTTCGACGGCCAGACGCCGTAGCCGCACGCCCCAGCGATGATCTGGGGCGCGGGCATGGGAGTCAGCCCGCCGCGCCGAGGCGCGACAGCGCCTCTTCCAGCTTGGCCTTGGCGGCCTGCGCGTCGGCCAGCCGTTCGCGGTTCTCGTCGACCACCTCTTCCGGGGCGCGCGAGACGAAGTCCGCGTTGTCGAGCTTGCCGGAGATCTTGGCGATCTCGCCGGTCAGCGCGGCGACCTCCTTCGTCAGGCGCGCGCGCTCGGCGGCGATATCGATGAACTCGGCCACCGGCAGGGCCAGCGTCGCACCTTCCACGACGTAGGGGATCGCCCCCGCCGGCACGGCGTCCACGAAGCTGACCTCGGACACGCGCAGCAGCCGCTGCACGAGCGCCGCGTTGGCCTCGAGCACCGCTCGCTGGGCCGCTGTCGTCTCGACCACCAGCAGCGCGGGCTGCGCCGACGGCGGCACGTTCAAGCCCTGGCGCACCGAGCGACCCTCGGTGATCGCCGCGATGATCAGCGCGATCTCGGCGTCGGCCCCGGCGTCGATCAGGCTCGACGGCAGGTCGGGCCAGCGGGCCGTCATCAGATAGCCGCCCTCCCCGCGCTTCGCTCCCAGGTCGGCGGTCGCTAGCCACAGCTCTTCGGTGATGAACGGCATCACCGGGTGCAGCAGCTTCAGGATCACGTCCAGCACCCAGGCCGTCGTCGCCTGCGTCTCAGCCTTCGCCGCAGCGTCGTCGCCTTGCAGAAGCGGCTTGGCGAGCTCGACGTACCAGTCGCAGAACTGGTTCCAGATGAAGCGGTAGAGGTGCTCGGAGCCCTCGCCGAAGCCGCAGTCTGCCAGCGCCGCGGTGACCGCCTGCGCCGTCCGCGTCGTCTCGCCAACGATCCAGCGGTTCAGCGGCGCCGTCACCGCCGCCGGGTCGAAGCCTTCGGCGCGGGCGCAGCCGTTCATCTGGCAGAAGCGCGTGGCGTTCCAGAGCTTCGTGCCGAAATTGCGATAGCCCTCGATGCGCTGCCGGCTGAGCTTGATGTCGCGCGCCTGGCCCGACATGGCGGTGAGCGTGAAGCGCAGCGCGTCGGCGCCGTAGTCGTCCACCAGTTCCAGGGGGTCCATGACGTTGCCCTTGGACTTGGACATCTTCTTCCCCTCGGCGTCGCGCACGAGGGCATTGATGAAGACCCGCTTGAACGGGACCTCGCCGGTGAAGTGGATGCCCTGCATCATCATGCGGGCGACCCAGAAGAAGATGATGTCGAAGCCCGTGATCAGGGTGTGCGTCGGATAGAAGCGGCGCAGATCCTCGGTCTGGTCCGGCCAGCCCAGGGTCGAGAAGGGCCAAAGGCCCGACGAGAACCAGGTGTCGAGGACGTCCTCGTCCTGCTTGAGCTCGGTGGGTCGGCCGTAGTGCTCCTCGGCCTGCCGCCGGGCCTCGGCCTCGGTCTCCTCGACGAACGCCTTGCCGTCCGGGCCGTACCAGGCGGGGATCCGATGGCCCCACCACAGCTGGCGCGACACGCACCACGGCTGGATGTTCCGCATCCACTCGAAGTAGGTCTTCTCCCAGTGCCGGGGCACGAAGACGGTGTCGCCGTTCTCGACCGCCGCGATGGCGGGCTTCGCCAGGACGTCGGCGGCGACGTACCACTGGTCGGTCAGGTAGGGCTCGACGACGACGCCCGAGCGGTCGCCGTGCGGGACCGTATGCTTCGTCTTCTCGATCTCGCGCAGCAGGCCCAGCGCCTCGAACGCCTCGACCACCTTCTTGCGGGCGGCGAAGCGGTCCAGCCCCCGGTATTCGGGAGGAACGTTGTCGTTCAGCCGCGCGAAGTCGTCGAAGACGTTGATCATCGGCAGGCTGTGCCGCTTGCCGACGGCGAAGTCGTTGAAGTCGTGGGCCGGCGTGATCTTCACCGCGCCCGAGCCCTTCTCGGGGTCGGGATACTCGTCGGCGATGATCGGGATCGGACGGTTGACGATGGGCAGGCGCACCGCCTTGCCGACCAGCGCCTTGTAGCGCTCGTCGCTGGGGTGGACCGCGACCGCCGTGTCGCCCAGCATCGTTTCCGGCCGCGTCGTGGCGACGACGATCTCGCCCGAGCCGTCCTCAAGCGGATAGGCGAAGTGCCAGTAGTGGCCGTCGACCTCGCGCTGCTCGACCTCGAGGTCCGAGATGGCCGTCTGGAAGTGCGGGTCCCAGTTCACCAGCCGCTTGTCGCGGTAAATGAGCTTCTGCTTGTAGAGCTGGACGAACACCCTGCGGACGGCGGCGGACAGGCCCTCGTCCAGGGTGAACCGCTCGCGGCTCCAGTCGCAACTCGCGCCCAGCCGGCGCAGCTGGTTGACGATCGTGCCGCCCGACTTGGCTTTCCACTCCCAGACCTTGGCGACGAAATCCTCGCGGCCCATGTCGCGCCGGCTCTGGTTGCCGCTTTCGGCCAGCTGGCGTTCGACCACCATCTGGGTGGCGATCCCGGCGTGGTCGGTGCCCGGCAGCCACAGCGCCGCCTTGCCCCGCATGCGCTCGAACCGGATCAGCACGTCCTGCAGGGTGTTGTTCAGCGCATGCCCGATGTGGAGCGAACCGGTGACGTTCGGCGGCGGGATGACGATCGAGAACGGCTCGGCGGCGGGGTCGTCCACCGGGGCGAAGCGGCCGGATTGCTCCCAGGCCTGGTACAGGCGCGGTTCGGCGGTCTTGGGATCGAAGGTCTTGTCGAGCATCGTCTTGTTTCTGGCTGAGCCGGTGCGTTTAGCAGGTCCGTCCGGGTCGGGGCAGAGCTATCGGCGCCGCGCAGGGCTGTCACCTTCCGCCGCCTTCGCGGTCGGTGTCCGAACGCCCGGTCCACGGATATAAGCGGCGACGCACGGACGCGCGCGGGACCTGTCGCCCCCGGCCGTCATCCCCCGGCTTGTCCGGGGCCCCCTGCCAAGGGCAGGCTGGGCGTCGAAGGATCCTCCGGACGAACCGGGGGATAGCCGCGGCGGTCCGCTAGCGTACCCGGCTGCGGGCGATGCGCTCGACCTCGGCCTCGACCGCCTGTTGCACGATCGTAGGCAGGTTCTCGTCCAGCCACTGCTGGAGCATGGGCCGCAGCAGGTCGCGGACGACGTCTTCGAGCGTGCGGTCGGACTGCGGGACGAACAGGTTCGACGAGAGCTTGCTGAACGTGGCCGCCGCCGCCGCGGCGACGTGCTCGCTGACCAGCGTCGGCGCGGCCGGCTCGGGCTCGGGCGGCGCCTCGGCGACCGGCGGCGGCGCGGGCTCGACCTCCACGAAGTCGAGGTCGCCGTGCGTCTCGACCTTCTGGGTGAGCTCGAGTTCTTCCTCTTCCTCTTCCTCGGGCGCCGCCTCGGGCTCGGGCTCGGGCTCGGGCGCGGCCGCGACAGGCTCCGGCTCGGGCTCCGGCTCAGGAATGGGCGCGGGTGATTCGGCGGCCTCGGCGACGGGCTCGGCGGCCGGCGCGGCCTCCGCGGCGCCCTCGCTCGGGGTCTCGTCCTCCGAGATGATGCGGCGGATGGAGGCGAGAATCTCCTCCATCGTCGGCTCTTGGGAACTCTGTTCGCTCATGACCCTGCCGCTGCGATTGAATCCAGGCGGCTAGACCCTAGGCCGCCCGCGGCGATCCTGCAATTTCCCCGATCACCGGGCGTCAAAGCGCCGCCCTTCGTTGCACTACCGCGAGGCAGGCGGAACCGCAGGCGGCGGCTGCAGGCCCGGCGGGACCGGCTTCTCGAGGGGCTTGTCCGCCGGCTTCGGCGCCGGATAGGGCGTCGCCAGCTGGTCGACCACGCCGACGGCCTCCTCCCAGGGCACCCAGCCCCAGGTGATCCGCAGCTTCCGGAAGTTCTTCGCCGAGTCGTACTGCTGGATCGTCGGAACGAGGTTCTTGCCCTCCAGCCGGCCCATCGTCGCCAGCACATTGGCCGCCGCGACGTATTCGTCCCGGCGCGAAGAGACCTGGTTCAGCTCGGCCTGGCGCAGCTCCTGCTCGGCGTTCAGCACGTCGATGGTGGTGCGCAGGCCCACCTTCTGCTCCTCGCGGGTGCCTTCGGCGGCGATGCGGGCGGCGCGCACCTGCTCCTCGCTGGAGGCGATGTTGGAGCGCGCAGCGATCAGCTGGCTCCAGAACTGGGTGACGCCCTGGAGCACGTTGCGCCGAACGCCCTCGATCGTGATGCGGTCGGCGTTGTTGCGCTCCACGGCCTGGCGGACGCGGGAGCTGGTCAGGCCGCCCGTGAAGAGCGGGACCGTCGCCGTGATCTGCGCCGCGACGCTGCGGCCGAAGTTGTCGCGCGGATCGTAGGGATCGATCAGGCCGCTGTGCTGGACCGACAGGGTGCCGGACACGGTGGGCATGCGTTCCGCCTTGGCGCCCGCAACCCGCGCCCGGCTCGCCTGCTCAGCGAAGCGCTGGGCCCGGAGCTGCGGATTGAACTGCTCGGCGACGCGGTAGGCTTCGTCCGGATCGTCGGGCAGCAGGTACGCGAGCGACGGCTCGGGCGCGAGCTCGCCGGGGTTCTGGCCGACGAGCGTCGCGTAGTTGGCGCGGGTGATCGCCAGCTGCGCCACGGCCTGCTGCAGCAGGGCCTGCGCCTGCGCGAGGCGGGCCTGCGACTGGGCCACGTCGGTCCGGGTCACCTCTCCGACGTCGAACCGGGCCTGGCTCTCCTGGAGCTGCCGGCTCAGGACCGCCACGTTCTCCTGCCGGATGCGCAGGGCCTCCTGGTCGCGGCGGGTGTCGGAATAGGCCTGGATCACCGAAACCAGGACCTGCGCCTCCACGCGCCGCAGGTTCTCCCGGCCGGCAAGCACGTCGGCGTTGGCCGCGTTCACGGACGCGGCCACGCGCCCGCCCGTCCAGATCGGTTGGGTGAACTGCAGGCCGCCCGTTCCGCGATTGCTTCGCCGCACGCCGCCGGCGCCGAAGCTGTCCGGCACGCCGTCGCCGGTGAGGTCCACGCCGCGGCCGGCGATCGGGGTCTGCGTCTCGGCCCACTGGGCCGTCACCTGGGCGCCCAGCGTCGGACGCCAGCCGCTGCGGGCCTGGACGTAGGTCTCGTCGAGCGCGCGCTGCTGGGCGCGCTGGGCCTGGAGCGTCGGGTTGTTCTGGTAGGCAAGCGCGACGGCGTCGGCGAGGGTCTCCGCGCCGGCTGGGGCGGCCACGGCGCAGAGAGCGCCGGAACACACGGTCGCGGCCAGCAGTCGGCCGCGGAGTTTCATCGACATTTTCTTATCCCCGATCTCGCGAGAGACGCCGGCTTGTATGACGACGTCTGCCGCGTGGGCCAAGCTGCGTCACCTTAAGCTTTTTTCACACCGCCGCGTTTCCACGCTGTTTCAGCGGCAACTAGAAGGCGAAACCGTGATTCGGCTCGAAGCCCGCCAGGACGGGCGCGAAACAGTCGAACAGATCGCGCCGCCCGACGGTCCCGGCGGACCGGACGTAAAGCAGCGCCTTGCCCACCGGACCGTCCCGCTCGACCACGCCCAGCCTGCCGTTCGTCGCAAGCGCCGCGATCCACGCATCCGGCGCGCGCGAGACGGCGCCCTCGCAGACCACGATGTCGAACGTCCCGCCCGGAAGGGCGTCGCCGGCCTGCGCCTGGACGACCTCGACACCCAGGTCCTCGATCACCGCCGCCGCGTAGGGGGCGCTGATCGCCAGGGCGCGTTCCCCCGGCATGGGGCGGAGGGCCTGCACCAGCTTGGCCACGTCGCGGGGCTTCAGGAGCCAGCGCCCGGGCGCGTACTCGGCCTCGATGTCGGTATAGGCGAGGTGTTCCTGGTCGGCCGCCAGGAAGCGTTCGCGCGGGATCTTCCGCATGGCGTCGTGGATCCGGACGTCCGTGACGTCCTGCGTTCGCACCTGGCTCTCCACCATGTTGAGGCGGGCGGCGGCGAAGTCGGCCATCGGGAATCCTTGGGCGCGGGAGAAAGTCCGTGGCGGCGGTTATAGGCGCCCGCGGCGGGAAGGCAATTGCGGCGCAAGAGCCGTTCTGTTAGTCCCCGCCCCTCACCTTCGGCGGCCTGATGGCGGAGTGGTGACGCAGCGGACTGCAAATCCGTGCACCCGAGTTCGATTCTCGGTCAGGCCTCCAACACTTTTCATCGCTCTTTCTGATGCTTAGCAGGCCTCGCCAGCCTGCTTTGCGCACCGTATGTCGCGCGGGTGTTGCGAATAATTCCCACGTATTTTCAACGGCTGCGATTTGCTCGACGCAGGTACGTGCGACACGCGTTGCGACACGAAAGGGTCTCGCCCGGGCTCGACGCGCGATCTCGAGTTATTTGGTCTGAGCTACTGTAGGCGACATGCAGGGTGGCATGATCAGGGTCCTGACCCGGTCAGCTCAGGCGCTGGCGACGCCAAGCGCGTGGGGAGACCCCCGTCCAGCGCCGGAATGATCGCGACAGCGAGCTCAGATCCTCGAAGCCGAGACGGAATCCGATCTCGCTGATCGAAAGGTCTTCGTCCTCGAGGTACTGCAGCGCCAGGCTCTTCTGGGTCTCGTGCAGCAGTTGGCGATAGTTCACACCCTCGGCCCGCAGGCGGCGCGAGAGTGACGAGCTGCTCATGTTCAGCGAGCGCGCGACCGCTTCTTCCGAAGCGCCGCCGGCCTGAAGCAGGTTCAGGATCTGAGAACGCACCACGGTGCGGAACTCGCCCGAGCCGAAGCTCTGAAGGTAATCGCTGGCGAGCTTCTCGGTCAGCGCGCGAATGGTCGGATTGCCACTGTTCAACGGGGCGAGCACGTCGCGCCGGCTGAAGACGATCTTGTTCTCGG
>NZ_JAEUMO010000084.1 GCF_016793285.1 Phenylobacterium sp. | reverse complement strand
GGCCGCACCGTCCGCGGGGAGGCGATGGTGGCGCACTACGGCCTCGAAGGCGGCGCGGTCTATGCGCTGTCCGCCCCGCTCCGCGACGCCATCGAGACGAACGGCTCGGCCGTGGTGAGCTTCGACCTGCGGCCGGACATGAGCGGCGGCGCCTTGACCGCGCGGCTGAGCCAGGGGCGCGGCGCGCAGTCATTGTCGAACCATCTGCGAAAGGCGCTGAAGCTCTCACCCGTCGAGACCAACCTGCTGCGCGAGGCGCACGGCAAGAAGCTGCCGACCGGGCCCGCCGCGCTGGCCCAGGCCATCAAAGCCGCGCCGATCCGCCTGACCGGCGTACAGGGCCTCGGCCGCGCCATCTCCTCGGCGGGCGGTGTGAGGCTGAACGCCCTGGATGAGCACCTGATGCTGACCGCCCGGCCAGGCGTATTCGTCGCCGGCGAGATGCTGGACTGGGAAGCGCCGACCGGCGGCTACCTGCTGCAGGCGACCTTCGCGACCGCGGCGCGGGCTTCGGAGGGCGCGCTGGCGTGGACCCGCGTTGTCGAGCAGACAGCCCGCTAGTACAGCTTGCGACATGCCCGGGCCGCAGACCCACCGCCTTCGCTGGTACGCCGCTGTGGCGCTCACCAGTTTCCCCGTCGGCCTCGCCTCGGCGGTCGGTGCGTTGGGCCTCTCAACGGTCCAGTCGGGCGCCGGACTGCCGGGCGTGTTGGTGCTCGCACCCTTGCTCATCGGCCCGCTCGCGGCGTGGATGCTGATGAGGAGGTTCTTCGGACCGACGACCACCTTCGACCGGGTCTTGGGACCCGTCGTGTTCGTCGGCCTGACGCTCCTTGGCATCCTGTCGGTGGCGAACTGGATCGCAATGCAAGATCACGCCTGAGCCGGCGCGCGGCCAAGCTTAGCCGTTCAGGAGGCGTTCAGGCTGGTGGGCCGAGCGTGCCACCATGCTCGACCGCCGCCTCCTGCTCGCCGGCCTGACCGTCTTCGCGGCGACGCCGGCCGTCGCAGCGGAGAAGGGGCTCGCCGGGCAGCCCGAGATGCCGGGCCCCCTCGCCCGCTATCGCGATCTGTCGGTGAAACGCGTGGACGGCGAGGCCTCGACGCTGGGCCGCCTCCTCGGGCCGCCGCGGCCAGCGGTGGTGAGCTTCTGGGCGACGTGGTGCGCGCCGTGCGCGCTGGAAGGCCGCCGGCTCGCGCGGCTGCGGAAGGCCTACCCCGAGGAACGGCTGGCCATCGTCGGCATCAACCTCGACAGCCACGCGGACGACGCCAAGCTGGACCAGTTCCGCCGCCGCGCCGAGATGAACTACACGCAGGGGCTGGACGGGAAGGCGCTCTACCTGGCCCTCAGCGACAGTGCGACCGTCGCCCTGCCCCGCACCTACGTCTTCGACGCCTCCGGCCAGCCGGTCGCCGCCTTCGGCCGCTTCTTCGGCGAACGCACACTGTCGGCCATCGACGCGGCGGTGCGCGCGGCAGTGGCCTCGAGGCCGCCAGCCAGGGACGTCAACCTATCGGCCTCGGCTTTTCGGGCGCGGTCCATCCCGGTGGCAATGGCTCGGCGTAGCCCGGCGCCCTGACGAACCCGGCGCCGTGCGAAAGGCGCCCGGTCGGCCCTTTGAAGCCGAGGATGTACCAAACCTCCAGGAGGTAGTCCGCCGTGCGGTCGCGATCCTCGGTGGCCAAGCCGCGCACGCTGCGTAAGGCTCCGCCGATCTCCCTCGAGACGACCTCGCCGCGCAGCGTCGATCCCTGTTCCGCGAGAACCGCGTCGATCACGCGATCGACAGCCGCGGTCGCGCGCACCCTGTCCTCAGGCGTTTCGGCGCCGGTGTAGCCGAGTGGCGGATAGTCGTGCGGGCCGAACTTGGCCTCGCCGCGGAGTCGCCGCAGCAATTGCCGCTTCTCTGCCGTGAACGCGACCACCTCGGTCGACGGCGTCGGAAAGAGACCAGAGAACGGCGACAGCCGCGCTCCGAGCAAGATGATGAGGGTCGCGGCGACGACGCCCACGGCGACCAACAGTTGCCGCCTCGTCGGACGCCGGCCCACCTACTCCGCCGCCGCCGGGACGGCGGCTTGCCTGGACCACGGATCGACGGTGACGCGGCGCATGTGGCGGCGCTGGCCGGGGTAGTCGTTGAGCGCGAAGTGCCAGACCGAGCGGTTGTCCCAGAAGGCCACCGAGCCCGGGCGCCAGGCGAACCGGCAGGTGAATCCCTCGTAGCGGCAGTGGTTGAAAAGATAGTCCAGCAGAGCCTTGGATTCGCTGGTCTTCCAGCCCTCGATCTTCAGCGTGAAGGCCGGGTTCACGTAGAGCGCCTTGCGGCCGCTCTCGGGGTGGGTGAGCACGATCGGGTGGACGTATTCGCCGACGTAGCCGTCGGCCTCGGCCACCTGCATCGAGCCGCGCTTCTGCGCCGAGGCGCCCTGGGACGAGTATTCCTTCGAGGCGGAGTGGACGGCGTTCAGGCCGTCCAGCGTGGCCTTGAGACCCTCGGACAGGGCGTCGTAGGCGGCGGCCTGGCTGGCGAACAGGGTGTCGCCGCCCCACTCGGGCAGCTCGACCGCATAGAGGATCGAGCCGATCGCCGGGGTCTCCAGGAAGCTCATGTCCGAGTGCCAGCCGCCGCCGAAGTTGATGCGGTCGGAAGGCTCCTTGATGATCTCCATCACCTCGGGTTGCCCGGCCATTCCAGACACATAGGGGTGGATGTTCAGCGGACCGAAGCGGCGGCCGAACGCGACCTGCTGGGCCGGGGTCAGCGTCTGGTCGCGAAAGAAGATCACCTGGTGCTCGACCAGCGCGGCGCGGATCGCGGCGATCGTCTCGTCGGACAGCGCCTGGGCGAGATCGACGCCCCCGATCTCGGCGCCGAGGGCGCCGGCGGTACGGCGGATTTGCAGCGACTGGCTCATGACGGCTCCGCGGGCGTGGCTGCCCTCGGCCGCGAGAATAGGGAGAGAAGGCCCGATGGACAAACTCCGCGCCCGCCGCGGACGTCCCCTCCCGACCCGTCAGGCCATCGCGATGCGGCGGCGGCGGAGCGCGGCGCCTGCGGCGCCGAAGCCCAGGATCATCAGCGCCCAGGCGCCCGGCTCGGGCACGGCGCCGCCGACCGGCGTGTCGTAGAGCGCGACCGCGACGCCGTGGACGACGTTTTCCGCGTAGCTGGGCGTCCAACTGGCGCCGCCGTCGTTGGACCTGAACGCGCCGGTGTTGTCCTCGCCCATGGCGAGATAGGTGGTGAACACGGACGTGTCGTATCGCAGGCCGAAGTAGTACGAGCCCGCGCCCAGCGAGACGGACGGCAGGTCGAAGGCGTTCAGGACCAGATCGAAATTGCCCAGCCAACCGCCGCTGTCGGTGGTCAGATCGACGGGGCCGCTCGTGCCGGAGGTGATCAGCGTACCGGGCTGGCCGCCGTCCCCGTCGGCCTGATAGAAGGCCCAGTTCGCTTGGCCGCCGTTGTTCTCGAGCGGGTCGTTGAAGGTCCAGAAGCTGGCCGACTTCAGCGTCGCCGCAGACGCCAGGGTGAACTTCTGCGCCACCTGGATGTCACCGCAGGTCGTGTTGAAGGTGCAGGCGCCAATCGGATCGACCCGCTGGACGTCGTTGTCGTAGACGGCCGCCGCCTGGGCGGCGAGCGGCAGCGTGAGGGCGACCGCCGCGGCGGCGAAGGTGGTGCGAAGCGTCATCTTGAGGTCCTCCCGGACAGAAGCCGTTGGTGATGTCGGGCCAAGGCTAGGTGCGGGGCGGTCCCCCGGTCGATCACCTGATCGGGTGATTGTTCGCCCGAGAGGCGAGCGGCTGATCGCCAGGGCGGTACGGCAGGTTTGCGCAGATTGGCCCATGACGGCGGCGGGCCGGGTCGCTTACGCTCGCACGAGGCGCGAAAGGCCCGCGACATGGACAA
>NZ_JAEUMO010000074.1 GCF_016793285.1 Phenylobacterium sp. | reverse complement strand
CGCAGTGGCGCCGGGTGTTCCTGATGCGCCGGGTCCACGATCTTTCGCCCGCGACCATAGCGGGAGAGATGGGCTTGTCCGTTTCAACGGTTGAGAAGCACCTTGCCAAGGCGCTGAAGCTCGTGGCTCAGGCGCGGGCGGAACGTGAGGATCAGGCGTTTGGGCGACCCGCCCCCCAAGAGTTGCGACAACCGGCAGGCGATCGAAGAGCAGGCCGCCGCCCACGCCGCTAGGCTCGCCTGCGGCGTCAGCCCGGCGGAACGCCAGGAGATCTACGCCTGGGTGGGCGCCGATCCGCGCCATGCCGTCGCCTTCGCGCGAATGGAGGCGGCCTGGGAAGCGTCCGAGCGCCTGCGCGCCGCGGCGCCCCCGCTGGAAGGCGGCGCGTGGGGCGACGCCGATGCGCAGGCGGGCCGCGCGCGTGGCCGGCGCACCTTCGTGTTCGGAGCGATGGCCGCAGCCAGCGCCGCAGCGGCCGCCACCGTCGGCTGGCGGCTGCTCGACAACGTCGAACTCTACCGCACCGGGGTCGGAGAGCGCCGCATCGTGGCCTTGCGCGACGGCTCGCGCGTCACGCTCAACACCGCCTCGACCGTCGAGGTCTCGTTCAGCGCCGCCGAGCGCCGCCTGCGGCTGGTGCGCGGGGAGGGCCTGTTCGAGGTGGCCCACGACCCTCGGAGGCCCTTCGTGGTGGAGGCGGGCGCCGCGCGGTTCCGGGCGCTGGGCACGGCCTTCAACGTGCGCGTGCGGCCCGACGTGGTGGAGCTGACGGTGACCAAGGGCGTCGTCGCCGTCGTCGCCGGAGAGGCCGACGTCGACAGGATGCCGGGCGCCCGGATCGCTGCGGGCGGCGGCGCCGTCGTGCGGTCCGGCGCGGTGGCGCCCACGACGCTGGACGAGCAGCACCTTCGCCAGCGCACGGCCTGGCAGGGCGGCGTTCTGGAGTTCGACGGCGAGTCGCTGGCCCAGGTGGTGGGGGAGTTCAACCGCTACCGCCGCCAGCCCATCGTCATCGGCGACGCACGGCTGGAGTCGCTGCGGATCGGCGGCCGCTTCGAGGTGGACGAGGCCGACCGGTTCCTGACCGCGCTCACGAGCAGCTTCCCCATCGAGGCCATCGCGACGACCGACGGCGGCGTGCTCCTGGTCGGCAAGGCGCAGCCGTAATTTTTTCGCCGCCGGCATGGCGGTGGCGGCGGCGACGCCCGTTCCATGAGGCAAGGGCGTCGCACTCGGGGAACCTGCAACATGCCGCGGAACGTCAATCATCTCGTCTGGGCTCCGCCGATCGCAGCGGCGGTCGCATTGGCCGCGGCGCCGTCGTTCGCCGCCGAGGCGGTGACCAACTTCGACATCGCCCCTCAACCGATGCAGGGCGCCCTCAACGCGCTCTCGGCCCAGTCCGGCGTGCGCCTGCTCTACCCCTATGACCGGGTTGCGGGCCTCGCCTCGCCCGGCGTGCGCGGCCGGATGGCCACGAGCGAGGCCCTCGGCCAGATCATCGCCGGGACGCCGCTCAGGGTGGCCATCTCGCAGAAGGACCTGATCGCCCTGACCGCGGCGACGCCCCCGTCGGCGACGCTGATCCGCACGGCGTCGGCCGGTCCGGTGTTCGCCACCGCGACGATCGCCGCGCAGGACACCGGCGGCGGGTCGGCCGCGGCGAGCGCGCCCTCGGACGTCGAAGCGGTCGTCGTGACCGGCGTGCGCGGCGTCGCACGCACCGTCATGGAGAGCCCGACGCCCATCGACGCCTTCAGCTCCTCCGACCTGGAGAAGTCGGGGCGGGCGGGGGTCTTCCAGGCGCTGCAGACGCTCGCGCCGTCGTTCAACCTGCCGTTCCGCGCCGGGGGCGGCACGTCCACCATCATCGCCACCGGCGGCCTGCGCGGCCTCAACCCCGACCAGACGCTGGTGCTGGTCAACGGCAAGCGTCGTCACAAGACCTCGCTGATCAATGCGGTGTCGTCGCTCTACAACGGCTCGGTCCCCGCCGACCTCGACATGATCCCCACCGCGTCCATCGAGCGGATCGAGGTGCTGCGCGACGGCGCGGCGGCGCAGTACGGCTCGGACGCCATCGCCGGCGTGATCAACATCATCATGAAGGGCGACACCGACGCCGGCCTGCTCAGCGCCACCTACGGCCTGAATTTCGACCGCAAGGACGGCGACCTCACGCAGTACGCCTTCAACAAGGGCTTCAAGCTGGGCGACGCGGGCTTCGTGAACGTCTCGGTGAACTACAAGGACCAGCGGCTGTCGAATCGCGCCTATCCGATCGACCCCAGCGTCCAGCTCTTTCCCCTGGTCGGCGGCCAGCGCGACCCGCGCGAGGCCACCATCGACCGGCTGGTGACCAAGAACTTCGGCCAGTTGCCGCAGACCAACACCACGGTCGGCTTCAACGGCGAGTACGATTTCGGCAAGATCGCGGTCTATGGCTTCGGCACCTGGTCGAAGCGCGAGTCCGACCTGCCATTCACCTACCGCACGCCCAACAACGTCAACACGACCCCCGCGCTCTACCCGCTGGGCTACCGCCCCAACGAGGTGGTCAACGAGGACGACTACGAGTTCGTCGGCGGGATGAAGGGCGACCTGGGCGGCTGGGACTGGGACCTGTCCACCGGCTACGGCAAGAACAGGGCCGTCCTGCACACCTCCAACACCGAGAACGCCAGCCTCGGGCCGGCGAGCCCCAGGGTGTTCTATGTGGGCACGCTGCAATCCGACGAGGTGACCAGCAACCTGGACGTGACGCGTGGCTTCGACCTGGGTGGCTCGACGCTGCAGGTGTCGTTCGGCGCCCAGTATCGCCGCGAGGGCTACAAGATCCTGGCAGGCGAGCCGGCCAGCTATGCCGAGGGCCTGTATCGCGCCCCGGCCGGCCAGCCGTTCGCCGGCGTGGCGCCCCAGACCGGCGCCCAGGCGACGCCCGGCTTCCGGCCTGCCGACGCCAGCACCAGTCATCGCGACTCCAAGGCGGTCTACGGCGAACTGGGCTGGGACGCGACGGAGCAGCTCTTCATCGGCGCGGCGGTCCGCTACGAGGACTACAGCGACTCCTCGGGCGACACCCTGACCGGCAAGCTGACCGGCCGCTACGCGCTGACCGACTGGCTCTCGATCCGCGGCGCGGTCAGCAACGGCTTCCGCGCGCCGGGGCTGGCCCAGCAGAAGTACGCCGCCACCTCCAGCCAGTTCCGGACGGTCAACGGCGTGCCGAACCAACTGCTGCTGATCAAGACCCTGCCGGTCAGCGCGCCGGAGGCCATCGCCCTGGGCGCCGAGCCCCTGACGCCGGAGGAGTCGACGAACATCAGCGGCGGCTTCACGCTGCAGCCCGTCGCCGGCCTCGACATCACCATCGACGGCTACCAGATCAAGGTGGACGACAGGATCGCGATCACCAGCACCCTCACCGGCGCGGCGGTGAGCAACATCCTGATCTCGAAGGGCCTCTCGGGCGACCTGTCGGCCCAGTACTACACCAACGCCATCGACACCCGGACCCGCGGCATCGACGTGGTCGCGACCTATCGCTACGACCTGGGCGACTGGGGCCGCTTGCGGGCGAACGCAGGGTTCAACTACGGCAAGACCAAGATCACCAACATCATCCCGAACCCGCCCGAACTGACCGCCCTGGGCGCCGGCTTCGTGCTCTTCGCGCGTGGCAGCCAGGGCTTCCTCACCACCTCGTTCCCGAAGAGCAAGGTGGCGCTGGGCCTGAACTGGGACTGGAACAAGCTGAACGTGAACCTGCGCTCGACGCGGTACGGCAAGTACACGGTGATCGCCGACCTGCCGGTCAACGACCGCAGCTACGGGGCCAAGTGGATCACCGACCTGGAGGTCAGCTACAAGGTCCTGGAGAGCGTGACCCTGGCGGCCGGCGCCAACAACCTCTTCAACGAGTATCCGGACAAGAACGGACTCTACAACGCCGCCCTCGGCAGCGGCCAGTTTCCCGGCACCTCGCCGTTCGGGTTCACCGGCGGCTCCTGGTACGCCCGGGTCCAGTACAACTTCTAAGCTCCGTGACCGCGTAAGGGAGGCGCCCCGTGTACCTGGCCAGGAACTTCTGGGTCGCCGCCGGACTGGCGGCGGGGCTTCTCGCGTCGTCGGCGCAGGCCGCGCCGGCGCCGGTCAGGGGCGAGATCCTGTACGACACCTATGGCGTGCCGCACGTCTACGGGAAGGACGAGGCGTCGGTCTTCTACGGCTTCGGCTACGCCACGGCGCAGAACCACGGCGACGTGGTGGTGAAGCTGTACGGCCAGGCCCGCGGCCGCGCCGCCGAGTACTGGGGCCCGGCCGAGATCGAGTCCGACAAGTGGGTGATCGCCAACGGCATCTATGAGCGCGCCAAGGCCTGGTACGCGAAGGAGCCGGCCAGCTTCCGCGCCAACCTCGACGCCTTCGCCGAGGGCATGAACGCCTATTTCAAGGCCCACCCGGAGAAACTGGACGCCTCGGTGCGGCAGGTCTTCCCGATCAGCGGCGTCGACGTGATGGCCCACGCGCACCGCCTGATGAACTACGTCTACGTGGCGCCCCAGGCGCGCACGATGGGCGGCAACGGCGACGCGGGCTCGAACGCCTGGGCGGTGATGCCGAAGAAGTCGGCCAGCGGGAACACCATGCTGCTGGCCAATCCCCACCTGCCCTGGGCGCCCAGCCAGCTCACCTACTTCGAGGCCGACCTGAACGGGCCGGGCTTCAAGATGTATGGCGCGACCCAGGTGGGTCTGCCCGTGCTGCGCTTCATGTTCAACGACCGGATGGGCTTCACCAACACCGTCAACGGCATCCTGGGCGCCACCAACTACGAGCTGAAGCTGGCCGAGGGCGGCTACGTCTACGACGGCAAGGTGCTGCCGTTCACGACCCGCACCACGACGTTCAAGGTCCGGCAGGCGGACGGCACGCTGAAGACCGAGACGCTGGAACTGCGTTCGTCCGTGCATGGGCCGGTCTTCACCCGCATGGACGGCAAGACGGTCGCGGTTCGCGTGGCGGGCCTCGATCGGCCGGGCGGCGTGCGCCAGTACTGGGACATGGGCAAGGCGAAGAGCTTCGCCGAGTACCAGACGATCATGAAGCGCCTGCAGGTGCCGTCCTTCAACATCGTCTACGGCGACAAGGAAGGCCACGTTCAGTATCTGCACAACGGCATCCTGCCCAAGCACGCCGACGGCAACGTCGCCAAGTGGGGCGGGCTCGTCGCGGGCGACACCTCTGCCACGCTCTGGACCGGGATCCATCCCTACGAGGACCTGCCGAAGGTCGCCGATCCGCCCAGCGGCTATGTCCAGAACACCAACGATCCGCCGTGGGTGGCCACCTGGCCGCAGGTGATCCACGCGAAGGACTATCCGGCCTATGTCGCCAACCCCGGGCCGATGTCGCTGCGCGCCCAGCAGTCGTCTCACCTCATGGCCGACCCGGCGAAGATCACCTTCGACGACTTCGTGGCCCGCAAGCTGACCACCCACGTCCTGATGACCGACCGGGTGCTGGACGAGCTGCTGGCCGCCGCGGCCCGGAGCACCGATCCCGAGGTCGCCGAGGCCGCGGCCGTGCTGAAGGCCTGGGACCGGAGCGTCGACGCCGACGCCAGGGGCGCGCTTCTGTTCGAAGCCTGGGCGCGCAGGTTCGCCGGGCCGAACTACATCAGCGACGCCAACTACCGGGTGCGCTGGGATCCCGAGAAGCCGATCGACACGCCCACCGGCCTGAAGGACCCGGCCGCGGCCGTGGCGATGCTGAAGGCTGCGGCCCAGGAGGCCAAGGCCGCCTACGGCGCCCTCGACCGGCCCTTCGGCGACGTCTCCCGCTTTGCGCTGGGCAAGGTGGACCTGCCCGGCAACGGCGGGTTCGGAAACACCGGCGTCTTCCACGTGATCACCTGGAGCCCGCTGAAGGACGGCCGGCGCACGCCGGTCCACGGCGAGACCTGGATGTCGATGGTGGAGTTCTCGACGCCCATCAAGGCGCTGGGCCTCATGAGCTACGGCAACTCGACCCAGCCCGGCTCGCCCCATCGCAGCGACCAGCTCGATCACCTGTCGAAGAAGACGTTCCGCACGTTGTGGACCACGCGCGCCGAGGTCGAGAAGCACGTCGAAGAACGCGTCGCCTACTGAGTTCGGGGAGATGAGGATGTCACGAGGCGCCAAGCTGTCGATGCTCGCGGCCGCAGCCCTGATGCTGGCCGCCGCGGGGCCCGTGGGCGAGCCGGCCTTCGCCCCTGTCCAGCCCGAACTCCTGGGCATGCCGGGGTCGCTGTCCAACGCCTGGGCCGACATGGACAACGACGGCGACCTGGACCTGGCCGTGTCGCTGAAGAGCGGCGAGATCCGCCTCTACCGCAACGACCGGGGCGTGCTGACCAGCGTGGGCGGCGCGATGGGCCTGCCGACCGCCGGCGGCGAGTTCCGGGCCCTGAGCTGGGGCGACTACGACGGCGACGGCTGGATCGACCTGCTGGCGGGCTCCAGCCTGCCCGAGAAGCCCAGCGCGGTCTTCCGCAACAGGGCCGGCAAGTCGTTCGTCGATGTCGCGGCCGGCATCGGGCTGACGATCCCCGGCCGGTCTTCGCGCCAGAACAACTGGATCGACTACGACAACGACGGCGATCTGGACCTCTACGCCACCAACCGGATGGGACCGAACAGGCTGTTCCGCAACGACGGCGGCAAGTTCGTGCAGGTCTTCGCCGATGGCGGACCCACTGTGTTCCGCTCGACGGTCGGGGCCTGCTGGCTCGACTACGACAAGGACGGCGACCTCGACCTGTTCCTGGCCAACCAGTCGGGCAAGGCCGACAGCCTCTACCGCAACGACGGAACGGCCTTCGTCGACGTGGCCCCGCAACTGAGCATGGACAAGCCCGCCCGCGGTCCCGAGGACGGGGGCGTCGGCTGCGCGGTCGGCGACTACGACAACGACGGCAATCTCGACATCTTCGTCCCCAACTACGGCCACAACACCCTGTGGAAGGGGGACGGCAAGGGTGGCTTCGTCAACGTCGCCCAGGCGATGGGCGTGGGCGTCGAGAACCATGCGGTCGGGGCGGCCTGGGGCGACTACGACAACGACGGCTACCTGGACCTCTCGGTGATGTCGTACGAGGGGGCGCCCGGCCAGCAGACGCCGAAGGACGCCCTGTTCCACAACGAGGGCGGCAAGGGCTTCGTCAACGTGCTGAAGGCCGGCGGCCCGCTGGATGCCGGGGACCACGGCGTGACCTGGGTGGACTACGACAGGGACGGCGCCGTCGACCTCTCGGTGACCCGCGGCTACAGCCCGGTCGGCGGCCACTTCCTGTTCCGCAACCTGCTGCCCAAGGCCAGGGCGCGCCAGAGCCTGCAGGTCACCGTACTGGACGCCGAGGGCCGGTTCACGCAGCAGGGCGCAGAGGTGCGCGTCTTCGGCGCCGGCGGCAAGTTGCTGGGCGCGGGCCAGGTCTCCACGGGCGGCGGCTACGGCGCCCTGGGCGCGACGCCGGTGCATTTCGGCCTGCCGGGCGCCGCGAAGGTCACCGTCGAGGTGACGTTCATGAGCGCCAGCGGCCGCAAGGCGCAGACCGTCCGGAACGTCGATGTCGGCGCCTACGCCGGAAGGACCCTGGTCGTCCGCCGCGCGCGCTGACCTCGCGGCGAGCGCCTATTCCACCGCCTCGTAGGTGATGTAGCCGCGCTCGACCATGCGGCGCAGGCCGTCGTAGGCGGCGGCGAGTTCGTCGTAGGTGGCGCGCAGGTGCGTCAGGCCGGCGATCTGTTCGCGCGACGGCGCGGCGCCCTCTTCGCTGATGGCCAGCGCCGCCACGACCCAGCGGGTGCGGGCGAGCGCCGCGGCGGACGCCAGCTTCTGGATCCGTTCGGCCTCAACGGCGCCCATGGCCCCGCTCAGCAGCTTCTTGTTGGCGGCGTAGGCCGCGTAGTCGATCTGCTCGAGGTGGCCACGCAGGTTCCGCTGGGCCTTGGGGTCGACGTCGTCGTCGGGCTCGAAGTGGTCGCTGGGCGCGCGGCGATTGCCGATCAGCTTGGCCATGGGCGCAAGCTCCTGTGGAACCGTGGTCGCCGTGAAGTTGCGCTCGAAAGCCTAACAATCCCTTCGGATCGCCCGGCTGGTCTACAGCCCCTTCGCCCTGGCGAGGTTCGCCTTCGGAATGGCCACGGCGAAGGCGCCTCCGCTCCGCGCCTTGGCGGCGGCGGTCTCGGCCCAGGCGGCGGTGAAGGCGGCGGGCGTGGGGCCGGCGGGATCGCCGATCGTCAGGGTCCAGGTGCGGCCGGCCAGCGCTGCGGCGAGCCCGGCGCGCAGGTCGAGATCGTCTTCTGGCGGATCGGTCGGCGGCTTCAGGAGCGTGTGCAGGACGAGCGCGTCCGCGCGCGGCGCGACGACGGCGAGCGGCGTGCCGGCGGGGACGTCCTTCACCGCCGCGGCGAAGCCGCTGAGCGCCATCCGCGCGCGGGTGGTGTGCCGCTCGCCCCCGGCCCAGCCGACGGGCCCGCCCGCGCCGGCGCGCACAAAAGCCCAGCCGCCGTGCTTCAGCCCGGCGTCGTGGTGGGCGGCGATCCAGACCTTCAGCGTCAGTCCTTCGCCTCGGCGTACATCTTGACCAGCCGGTAGCTGAATTCGCGGCCCTCCATCAGGGAGGTCACGCCGATGCGCTCGTTCAGGCCGTGCAGGCGGCCGAGGTCGGGATCGTAGAACAGACCCGAGACGCCGTAGACCGGGATGCCGACGGCGATGAAGGCCGGGGCGTCGGTGCCGCCCGCCTGCAGGATCGGCACCACCGGGACGCCGGGCCACATGGCCTGCGAGACCTTCTCGATGGGCCCCAGCACGTTCGGCGTGAGCGGCGGGGCGGGCTTGGCGTCGACGCGGTCGAGCGGGACGGTCGAGACGCTGACCTTGGCGTCGCCGACCACCTTGACCAGGGTGTCGCGCACCTGGCCCGCGGTCTCGCCGGGGAAGATGCGGCAGTTGATGGTGGCGGTGGCGCGCTGGGGCAGGGCGTTCTGGGCGTGGCCGCCCTGAATCTGCGTGGCGACACAGGTCGTGCGCAGGATGGCGTTGTCGTTGGCGTCCCTGCTGAGCAGCGCGTCGGCGGCCTTATCGCCGGGGTTGGCCACGATGGCCTTCATCGCCGCACCGCGCTCGCCGCCCACCACGCCCGCCATCCGCGTGAAGTAGGCGCGCGTGGTGTCGTTCATCTGCACCGGGAACCCGTAGGCCGCGATCCGGTCGACGGCCTTGGCGAGCTGGTAGATGGCGTTGTCGGGCACGGGGCGCGAGGAATGGCCGCCCGGATTGGTGGCCTCCAGGCGGTAGCTGAACGAGCTCTTCTCGCCGGCCTGGATGTTGTGGACCACGCGCTTGCCGCCGGGCGCGTCGAGGGCGCCGCCGGCCCCTTCGTTCAGTCCGAAGGCCGCGTCCACGAGGTCGCGCCGGTTCTCGGCCAGCCAGCGGGCGCCGTTGACGTGGCCGCCGCCTTCCTCACCGCAGGTCAACGCCACCTTCAGGGTGCGGCGCGGCTGGTAGCCCTCGCGCTTGAAGCGGACGAAGAGGTCGGTCCAGATCGAGGCCTGGGCTTTGTCGTCGCTGGCGCCGCGGGCGTAGAAGTAGCCGTTCTCCTCGACCAGCTTGAACGGGTCGCGCTCCCAGTCCTCGCGCTTGGCCTCCACCACGTCGATGTGGGCGAGCAGCAGGATGGCCTTGGCCTTGGGATCCTTGCCCGGGAAGACCGCGACGAGGCCGCCGTCCTTGGGTCTGCCGGGCGGGGTGAAGACGGTGAGCTGGCTGTCGGCGAAGCCGGCGGTCTTCAGCCGGTCGGCCATGCGCTGAGCCGCCAGCGTGCAGTCGCCGGCGGAGAAGGTCGTGTTGGTCTCGACCAGTTCCTTGTAGAGGCTGCGGAACTGGGCTTCGCCGGTGTCGGCCGGGGCCTTCGCGGGCGCGGCGTGGGCGACGCCGGCCAGGAGCGTGGATGCGACAAGCGCCGCGGCGAACCTGAACATTGATAACCCCTCCCGACGAACGGCCTAGTCCTACCCGCTCAACCACGTTTGTCATCCCGGTTTCGCGAAGCGAAGACCGGGAGCCCTGAGCGCGAGCGGTCCCGACGAGGCGGGACAGGTATCGGAGGCTACGCGGCCGCCGCCGCGACCATGGCCTGGGACAGGGGACCGCTCATGCCTTCGGTGGAGGTGTTGGTCATGAGGACGAAGGTCAGGTTGCGCGAGGGGTCGACGAACCAGGTGTGGCCGTAGACGCCACCCCACAGCCACGAGCCGTTGGGCAGCGGGGAGCCCGAGGCGGTGTTGTCGAGCACGACGGCGCCGCCGAAGCCGAAGCCCATCCCGGGTCCGCTGATGACGATGGCGTGGGAGCCGGTCTGGTTGGTCATCATGGCCCTGGCCGTGTCGCCCGAGACGATCGGGGCGCCGCCCTGGCGGACCGTCTCGAGGAACCCGATGAAGTCGGGCGCCGAGCAGGCCATGCCTGCGCCGCCCGACGGGAACGAGGCCTTGTCGAAGATGCGGTCAGGGGCGAAGCGGATGCCCGAGAGCTCGGCGAACGGGACGACGTGGGTCTCGCCCATGGGCTGGGGCGGCGGTCCGTCGGCGTAGGCCTTGGCGAGGCGGCGGCTGTCGGCGACGTGGAAGCCGGTGTCGGCCATGCCCAGGGGCCCCGTCACCTTGTCGGCGACGACCTCGCCCAGGGTCTTGCCGGCGGCTCGCTCCAGGGCGGCGCCGAGGACGTCCATGCCCACCGAGTAGAGCCACGCCGCGCCGGGCGGGAAGATCAGGCCCGCCTCGGTGATCCTCCTCAGATTCTCGGTGAAGCCCAGGCCCGGCTGGTCCATGCCGTCGGAGACCTGGAGCTGGAGGTAGGGCCCGTCGACCGGCTGCATGAAGCCGTAGGAGAGGCCGGCGGTATGGGTCAGGAGCTGAAAGATGGTGATGGGCGGCGCCTGGCCGTCCCACTGCGGTCTGAAGTCGGGCAGGAACCTGGTGACCGGATCGTCCAGCTTCAGCGTGCCGTCCTCGACAAGGGCCAGGGCCGCGGCGGTGACGATGGGCTTGGTCAGCGACGAGGCGCGGAAGATGGCGTTCCTCTCCATCGGCCGGCCGGTCTCGACGTCGGCGTGACCGGCGGCGCGCGCGTAGGCCAGCGCGCCGTCGCGGGCGACGAGGCAGACGCCGCCGGCCAGGCGGCCCTCTGCGATCGCGGCGTCGAGCAGCGGGTCCAGCCTGGCGGCGAGGGTGGCGTCGGGGCGTTCTGCGAGCTGGACCATGGGCGTTCCTCGATGTTGTCTGCGCCAAACCAAAGGGCCGCCCTGGCGTTAGTCAATCCGGAGGAACGAGCGATGTCCGACGCCCTGCACGTGGTCTGCCCCCATTGCGACGCCGCCAACCGCCTGCCGGCGGCGCGGCTCAGCGACGCGCCGAAGTGCGGCAAGTGCGGCAAGAGCCTGTTCGCCGGCGAGCCGGTGGCGTTGTCGGGCGCCCGTTTCGACAGGCACGTGGGCAAGAGCGACCTGCCGGTGATCGTGGACTTCTGGGCGGCGTGGTGCGGGCCGTGCCGCGCGGTGGCGCCGATCTTCGCGCGCGCCGCGGCCGAACTGGAGCCGCGGGCGCGGTTCGTGAAGGTGGACGTGGACGCCAATCAGGACCTGGCCGCACGCTATGGCGTGCAGGGCATCCCGGCGCTGTTCTGCTTCGTCGGCGGCAAGGTGGCGGCCCAGGAAGCCGGCCTCTCCGACCCCGGCCTCTTCCGACGCTGGGTGGACCAGTTCGCAGCCTGACCTGCCTCTCCCGCTTTGCGGGAAAGGCAGAGCGCTGCGCCGGGAAAGGAGCGTTGCCCTCCGTACGGGCGCCGGCCGATAATGACCACGAGACTATCCGGGAGTGGGCGCGTGCGGGACGGGATCGAACAGGGGGCGTGGGAGAGCCATCGCCCGAAGCTGACCTATCCGTTCGACCATGCGCCGAAGCTGGGCGAGGCGATCGATATCGCGCCGGGCGTGAAGTGGCTGCGCATGCCGCTGGGCGGGGCGCTGCAGTGGATCAACGTCTGGGCGCTCGCAGACGAAACTCCTGATGGGAAGGAGGGCTGGGCCATCGTCGACACCGGCATCAGCGGGCTGGAGACGCGCAACGCCTGGCGCGCGGCGCTGGCGGGACCGCTGGGCGGCAAGCCGGTGACGCGGGTGTTCGTCACCCACATGCACCCCGACCACATCGGCATGTCGGGCTACCTGACGCGCAAGTTCGACGCGCGGCTGTGGATCACGCGGATGGAGTATCTGATGTGCCGCTCGCTGGCGGCCGACACCGGGCGCGAGGCGCCGGAGGACGCCGTGCGCTTCTTCCGCGCCGCCGGATGGGACGACGAGGCGCTGGAGAACTACCGTGCGAAGTTCGGCGGCTTCGGGCGCGGGCTCTACGCGCTGCCCGACAGCTTCCACCGGCTGAACGACGGCGACGAAGTGAGGATCGGCGACCACACATGGCGCATCGTGGTGGGTTCGGGCCACAGCCCGGAGCACGCCTGCCTCCACTGCCCCGAGCTGAAGCTGATGATCTCGGGCGACCAGGTGCTGCCGAAGATCTCCTCGAACGTCTCGGTGTTCCCGACCGAGCCGGACGGCGACCCGCTGACCGACTGGCTGACGTCGCTGAAGCGGATCAAGGCCAAGATCCCCGACGACGTGCTGGTGCTCCCGGCGCACAACGACCCGTTCCGCGGGCTTCACGCGCGGATCGACCACCTGATCGGCGGGCACGAGCGGGGGCTCACGCGGCTGCACGCGCTGATCGCCGAGCCGAAGCGGGCGGTCGACGTCTTCCACGTGCTCTTCCGGCGCAAGATCGACGACTACCTGCTGGGGATGGCGACGGGCGAGGGCCTGGCGCACCTCAACTGCCTGCTGGCCCGCGGCCAGGCGGTGCGCGAGCGGGACGCCTCGGGCGTCGACTGGTATCGCGCGACGGCGTAAGGCTTCGCGCGCGGGCCGCAACGACACCTTCCGGGGAAGCGACTTCATGACCGAACACGTGCTCGTCGAGAAATCGGGGGGCGTCCTGACGCTCACCCTCAACCGGCCGGAGAAGAAGAACGCCCTGACCGGCGAGATGTACGCGAAGGTCGGCGACTCGATCACCGCGGCGAACGACGATCCCTCGATCCGCTGCGTGCTGATCCAGGCGAACGGCGACATGTTCACCTCGGGCAACGATCTGGCGAGCTTCGCGGCGGTGAACTCGGGCGAGACGCCCGCCGGCGACCGGCGCGGCGGCAGCGCGCTGATCCTGGCGCTGGCGGCGGCGAAAGTCCCGATCGTGGCGGCGGTGAACGGCCGCGCGGTGGGCGTGGGCACGACGATGCTGCTGCACTGCGACCAGGTGCTGGTGGACGAGAACGCGCTCCTGACGACACCGTTCGTGAACCTGGCGCTGGTGCCGGAGGCGGCGTCGTCGATCACGTTGCCCGCGCGGATCGGCCATGCGCGCGCGTTCTCGATGTTCGTGCTGGGCGAGGCGGTCGATGCGAAGAAGGCGGAGGCCTGGGGCATCGCGAACGCCGTCGTGCCCGCCGGCGAACTGCGGGCCAGGGCGCGGGCCGTGGCCGAGGCCATCGCGAGCAAGCCGCCGGCGGCCGTGGCGATCACCAAGGCGCTGATGCGCGAGTCGGCCCGCTACCTGGCGCGGATCGAGGAGGAGGGCGGCCACTTCGGGAACCAGCTCAAGAGCCCGGAGGCCAAGGAGGCCTTCGCCGCCTTCCGCGAAAAGCGCGCCCCCGACTTCTCGAAGGCGGGCTGAGATGGCGGATCGGATCACCTCGGCCTTCGGGGCCAGGAGCACGGCGCGCGAAGTCGTGGCGGACCACGACCTGACCGGCGCGGCCGCCATCGTCACCGGCGCGGCGAGCGGAATCGGCGTGGAGACGGCCCGCGCGCTGGCGGAAGCGGGCGCCGACGTCATGCTGGCGGTGCGCAACACGGACGCCGGCCAGGCGGTCGCCGACGAGATCAACGCCGCGGGCAAGGGCAGGGTGAGCGTCGGCCGTGTCGACCTCTCCGACCTCGCGTCGGTCGGCGCCTTCGCCACCGCATGGGGCGACAAGCCGCTCGACATCCTCGTCAACAACGCCGGCGTGATGGCGTGCCCGCTGACGTACACGCCGCAGGACCTGGAGATGCAGGTCGGCACGAACCACTTCGGCCACTTCCTGCTCTCGATGCTGCTGGCCCGGGGACTGATGAATGCGGCCGACGAAGGGCGCGGGAGCCGGCTGGTCTCGCTCTCGTCCATCGGCCACCGGCGCAGCGGCGTGGTGTTCGACGATATCCACTACCGCAGCCGGCCTTACGACAAGTGGGAGAGCTACGGACAGGCGAAGACCGCGAACGCGCTCTTCGCGGTGGGCTTCAATGAACGCTTTGCCGATCTGGGCGTGACGGCCAACGCGGTGATGCCGGGCGGGATCATGACGCCGCTGCAGCGCCACCTGAGCCGGGAGGAGATGATCGGCTTCGGCTGGATGGACGAGAACGGCAAGCTGAACGACCGCTTCAAGACCACGGAGCAGGGCGCGGCGACGTCCGTCTGGGCCGCCGTCGGCGACGAACTGGAGGGCGTGGGCGGGCTCTACCTGGAGAATTGCAGCCAGGCGGTCCCGTGGAGCCAGGAGGCCCCCTTCGAGGGGGTGGCGCCGCACGCGCTCGACGCGGAGGCGGCCGAGCGGCTGTGGGCGGTGTCGGAAGAGACCACCGGAGCGCGGCTGTGAGCGACGGGAGCGGCGTGAAGGCGAAGGTCACCGTGCGGGTGGCGACGGCCTTCGATACGCCGCTGATCCTGGAGTTCATCCGGGACCTCGCCGAGTACGAGCGACTACTGCACGAGGTGGAGGCCACCGAGGCCGACATCCGGCGCGACCTCTTCGGCGAGAACCCCCGCTGCTTCTGCGAGATCGCCGAGGCGAACGGGCAGGCGGTGGGCTTCGCCCTCTGGTTCTACAACTACTCGACGTTCCGGGGGCGGGCGGGGATCTATCTCGAAGACCTGTTCGTGCGCCCCGAGGCCCGTGGGCTGGGAGCGGGCAAGGCGCTGCTGCGGCGGCTGGCGCAGCGGTGCGTCGATGCCGACCTCGGACGGCTGGAGTGGTCGGTGCTGAACTGGAATGCGCCGTCGATCGCGTTCTACGACTCGCTCGGCGCCGGGGCGATGACCGACTGGACCGTGCGAAGGCTGGACGGAGAGGCGCTCGGGCGCCTCGCCGCGTCGTGAGCGCGCCGCCGAAGACCGTCATCCAGGCCTCGGACGAAGAAGCCGAGGCGATCCGCGAGGCCGTGCGCTCCGTCGACGTGAACGTCCTGGGCATGGGCCGGGCGCGGGCCGAACTGAAGCACGTGCCGGGATTGGTGGCGCTGCTCTCGGACGAGCGCGTGTCGGGCCCGATCTACGACCTGCCGCGGCCGATCACCACCGAGAGCGTCACCCGCTGGGTCGTGGAGAACCAGGCCCAGATGCTGGCGGGCGAGGCGCTCCTGCTGGTCACCCTGGACGAGGCGGGCGAGGTCGCCGGCTATTCGCGGATCACGGTTTGGCCCGAGCACGCGTCTGCTGAACTCGCGGGTGCGATCCGGGCCGACCTGCAGAACCGCGGCCAGGGCGGCGTCGGCATGGCGCGGACCTTCGGCTGGATCTTCGAGGCCCTGGGCGTGCGGCTGATGTGCCTGACCGCGGCGCTGGACAATGTGCGCTCGCAGAAGGGCATCGACGCGGCCGGCTTCGTGCGCATGGGCGAGCGCGACGCCGTGCGAGCCGACGGGTCGATCCGCCGCTCGGTCTACTGGGAGATGACCCGCGACCAGTGGCGCCAGCGCCACCGGCTGTAGGGGCTCTCATCCATTCCTGCTCGTCATCGCCCGGACAGCGGGTCCTGACGCAACGACATTCTCCGGTGGGCTGCCGGCGTCAAGGCGGCGGGCCGAAGGCGCGGCCGAAGAACATGAGCGCCTGTTCGATCGCCGCGCGATGCGTGCCGCTGCGGGGGACGCGGACCGGGCAGAGGTCCTTGACGATCTCGTCGCCGGCCGGCGTGCAGCGGGACAGGAAGTCGTAGTGGCCGACGCCGGGCAGCGCCTTCAGCCGGGCGCCCGGGATCTGCCGCGCGGCGTAGCTCCCGTTGGTGTTGGGCGGGGCCACCTCGTCGGCGTCGCCCAGCACGATGCCCACGGGGACCCGCAGGCCCTGCAGGCTCCGCGGATCCAGGGCCTGCACGATGGCGGGCGCTATGGCGAAGGCGGCGCGGACCTCGGGCAGGCTGAGGTCGCCGGCGGCGCGGTCGACGGCGGGCTTCGCCTCGGGACTCTCGAGGAAGGCCACGGCCTGGTCCATGGTGAGCGTCGGCAGTTCCTTCTGCGGCTTGCAGATGCCGTCGTCGGGACGGTCCTTGCAGAAGGCCTTGAAGCGCGCGACGTCGACCCGCGCCCCGGCCGCCACCAGGCTGGTGAAGCCGCCGGCGGAAAAGCCGGCCACGCCCACCCTGGCCATGTCGAGCCGGCGGCCCAGATCCGGGTCGGCGCGGACCCTCGCGAGGGCGGCGGCCAGGTCGCCCGGACGGTCCCAGAACAGCACCGCCCCGGCGATGGTCATCGGCTCCATGCCGTTGTTCCCAGGGTGGTCGACGGCGATGACGATATAGCCCTGCGCGGCCATCACCGTGCCGAACCAGCCCATCATCCGCGCCGTCCCGCCGAAGCCGTGCGAGAAGAGGATCACGGGCCGGCGGCGCTCGTCCGCGAAGCCGGCGTTCGGCGCGGCCTCGCCCACGTAGAACAGCGGATTGCCGGGCGGGCCGAGGACGATGTCCTCTTCCGGGGTAAGGTCGTCGGCGGGATACCAGACGGTGATGCGCAGGCCGTCCTTGTGCTGCGCGTCGCGCACAGCCGCGGTCGGGTTCGTCGTCTGGAGGTGGCGTTCGCCCACGGGGTAGGCGCACGCCGCGACCGCCCACAGCGAGGCCAGCAAGGCCAGCAGAATCGTCCTCATCGCGCCCTCCGAACGGCTCCTCAGTATCTCAGATCAGAGCCCACACCAGTCCCCGCATACGCGCGGATGAGCGGTGTCTCGGGGGTTACGCCGCCCAGGCGGCGGCGAAGCGGCGCAGGAGCGCCATGGCGGCGCTGTCGGCGACCCCGGGGGCTGCGGTGAGACGGACGAAGAGGTGACCCTGGGCGCGGCGGCCGCGGGCAGGCAGCCCCTCGCCTTCGACGCGGACGAGACCGCGCTCGGCGGCTCTGGCGTCGATCCAGACGCTGCGTCGGCCCAGCGGCGTGTCGAGGCTGACCCGACCCCCCTTCCTGAGCGTCGCGGCGGAGACCTTCGCGGTCATCCAGACGTCGTCGCCACGGACCAGGACGCCCTCGTCGGCGCGGATGTAGACGCAGAGTTCGGCCCCGCCGGCGGCGACCTTGTCGCCGGAGCGGAGGCCTGGGGGCAGGGTGATGCGGATGGCGTGGCCGTCCGGGAAGCGGTGATCGACGTCGCCCCCCTCGAGGGCGAGCCTCGGCGTGATCTCGAGATCGGCGTCGGGCGCTGCGCGCGGGCGGACCGGCGGAGCGACGTGGCGCTCGGGGTTCTGCAGGCGGTTGTAGGCGTCGACCACCTGACGGAAGGCGCCGGCGTCGCCGCCGGTGTCGGGGTGGGCCCGCCGGGCGGCTTCGCGGAAGGCGGCGCGGACTTCGGCCGGGGTCGCGGCCGAGGTCACGCCCAGCACCTCGCGGGCGTCCTTCATCGACATCTCGGGCATCGGCCGAGTCATGAGCCGGGAGGTTAGGGTGAACGGCGTCAACGGTCGGTTAAGGCCCTTTCGCCGCGCACGACCCCTCGCAACTTCGGGGGCGACCGCGGTATAGGGCGGGCGTGACCGACAAGACCTTCATCCCCGCGTCGCCCAGCGAGGACGACTACGTCCGCCAGGTGGCCGCCGCCGAGCCGCCGCCGCTGCTGAGCGAGGCCGACCCGATCGCCCTCTTCCGGGACTGGTTCGCGGAGGCCCTCGCCAGGGAGGCCAACGACGGCAACGCCATGGCGCTGGCCACCGTCGACGCCGACGGGATGCCCGACGTCCGGATGGTGCTTCTGAAGGACGTCGATGCCTCTGGGTTCGTCTTCTACACCAACCTGGAGAGCGCCAAGGGCCGTGAGCTGGCGGCCAACCCGAAGGCGGCGCTCCTGTTCCACTGGAAGTCGCTGCGGCGGCAGGTCCGGGTTCGCGGGGTCGTCACGCGGACGACCGACGAAGAGGCCGACGCCTATTTCGCGACGCGGGCGCGGCCGGCGCAGCTCGGCGCGTGGGCGAGCGAGCAGTCGCGGACGCTGCCGGATCGCCTCGCGCTGGAGAAGCGCATCGCCGAGGCGGGCCTGCGGTTCGGGCTGGGGAAGGTCCCGCGGCCGCCGCACTGGTCGGGCTTCCGCATCGCGCCGCAATCCATCGAGTTCTGGCGCGACCGGCCGTTCCGGCTGCACGAGCGGCTGGTGTTCGAGGCGGCGGCAGGCGGCTGGACCACGCGCAGGCTCTTTCCTTGAGCGGCTTCGAGGCGCCCAGCGGACTGGAAGCCGAGCTGATGGCCTGGTTTGGAGGCCGCACCGAACGCACCATCGACACGGCCTGCGCCCATGTCTTCCTGGGGCGGGAGAGCGCCTGGAAGATCAAGCGGCATGCCGACCTGGGCTATGCCGACTTCTCCACCGACGAGCGGCGCAAGTGGGCCCTGGACCGGGAGCTGGCGTTCAACCGGGCGACGGCGCCCGACATCTACCGCGCCGTGCGGGCCATCACGCGCGAACCGGACGGCGGCTTCGCCATCGACGGCGCCGGCCAGGTCGTGGAGCATGTGCTGGAGATGCGCCGCTTCGACGAGCGTGAGGTGCTGTCGGCCCGGCCCGAGGCGGTGGACGGCGATCTCGCGGAGGGCCTCGGCCGCACCATCGCCGGCTTCCATGCCGAGGCGCCCCTGCGGCCCGCGGGCGGGCTGACGGCGCTCAGCTTCACCGTGGGCTCCAATGCGCAGCTCCTGCGCGAGACCTGCGAGGGGCTGGACCAGGACCGTGTGGAGGCGATGATCGCGCTCACCGAGGCCGAGCTGGAGCGGCAGGCGCCGCTGCTGGCGCACCGGGCGGCCAGCGGATTCTCGCGCCGGTGCCACGGCGACCTGCACCTGGGCAACATCCTCATGGAGAACGGCAGGGCGGTCCTCTTCGACTGCATCGAGTTCAACGATCTGCTGTCGGACCTGGACGTCCAGTACGACCTTGCGTTCCTGCTGATGGACCTCGACTTCCGCGGGCGGCGCGACGCGGCGGTGCGGGCGCTGTCGAGCTATCTGGACGAGGCGGCGCGCCGGTTCCCGGCGGAGATCTGGGCCGGGCTGGCGTCGCTGCCCCTCATGCTGTCGGTGCGCGCGGGCGTGCGGGCCCACGTCCTGGCCCACTCGCGCGATCCCGAGACGGCGCGGGCCTATGTCGAGGCGGCGATCGCGCACCTGTCGCCGCAGCCGCCGGTGCTGGCGGCGGTGGGCGGGCTCTCTGGCTCGGGCAAGTCGCGGTTCTCCCGCGCGATCGCGCCGGCTCTGGGCGCCTCGCCCGGGGCCGTGATCCTGCGCACGGACGAGATCCGCAAGCGGCTGATGGACATCCCGCCGACGCGGACCCTGCCGCCCGAGGCGTACACGCCGGAACTCCACGCCAGGACCTACGACGCCATGATGGACAACGCGCGCGCGCTGCTGAAGGCGGGCCGGGCGGTGGTGCTCGACGCGACGTTCCTGGACGAAGGCCTGCGGGCCCGCGCCGAGGCGCTGGCGGCCGAATGCGGCGCGCCGTTCCGCCCCGCATGGCTGGACGCGCCGCTGGCGGTTCTGGAGGCGCGCGTGGCGAGCCGCGAGGGCGACGCCTCGGACGCCACCGTCGAGGTGCTGCGCCAGCAGGTCGCGGGCCTGAAGGCCCAGGCGCTCACCTGGCCGAAGGTTTCCACCGAGGGGCCCAGGGACGCGGCGGCGCGCGCGTGGCTCAGGTCCGCCCCTTGAACGTCATCCCGCGGACGGCCGCGGAACGGCGTCGCCATGTGGGGGCGGGCGTTGCGCAACCGGCATCCGCTCTCTAAGCGTAGTCAGTAACTTAAGAGCAATAAGCTTCGGGAGGCGGGCCCATGCTGGGGCTGATGCAGAACTGGCCGCTGACGGTCGACAAGATCCTCGATCACGCGAGGAACTGGCACGGCGAGCGCGAGATCGTGACCCGCTCGGTCGAGGGGCCGATCGTCCGCACGACCTGGGCCGGCGTGCATGGGCGGGCCAAGCAGCTCTCGAACGCGCTGAAGGGTCTCGGCGTGCGGCACGGCGACCGCGTCGCCACGCTCGCCTGGAACACCGGCCGCCACCTCGAGGCCTGGTACGCGATCATGGGCATGGGCGCGGTGTGCCACACGCTGAACCCGCGGCTCTTCGCCGAACAGCTCTGCTACATCGTCAACCACGCGGAAGACCGGATCATCTTCACCGACCTGACGTTCGTGCCGATGCTGGCCGAGAATCGGGCGCGGATGACGAGCGTCGAACACGTCGTGGTCATGACCGACCGGGCGGGCATGGAGGGCGTGAACCTCCCCGGCGCGCTCTGCTTCGAGGACCTGGTCGAGAGCGGCGGGCCCGATTTCGAGTGGGGCGGCTTCGACGAGAACACGGCGGCGGCGCTCTGCTACACCTCGGGCACGACCGGCAATCCGAAGGGCGTGCTCTACTCGCACCGCTCGAACTTCCTGCACACGCTGGTGACCCTGGGCGTCGATGTGATGGGGCTGTCGGCGGCCGACACGGTGCTGCCCGTGGTGCCGATGTTCCACGCCAACGCCTGGGGCCTGGCGTTCAGTTGCGCGGCGGCGGGCTGCAAGATGGTGATGCCGGGGCAGAAGCTGGACGGGCCGTCGGTGCATGAACTGCTGGAGACCGAGGGCGTCACCTTCTCGGCCGCGGTCCCGACGGTGTGGCTGGGGCTGCTGCAGCACCTGCGCGCGACGAACGGCAGGCTGACGACGCTGAAGCGGGTGGTGATCGGCGGCTCGGCCGTGCCGGAAGCCATCGTGCGCGGCTTCCGCGACGAGCACGGCGTCGACGTGACCCACGCCTGGGGCATGACCGAGATGTCGCCGATGGGCTCGCTGTCGGCGCCGACCGCGAAGGTGGCGGCGATGAGCGACGAGGAGCAACTCCGCTACAAGCTGAAGCAGGGCCGCCCGCCGCTGGGCGTGGAGATGAAGCTGGAGGACGACGCCGACAAGCGCCTGCCGCACGACGGGACGACCTTCGGCCGCCTGCTGGTGAAGGGTCCGGCCATCGCCGGCAGCTACTTCAAGGGCGACGGGGGTCAGATCCTGGACGCCGAGGGCTTCTTCGACACCGGCGACGTCGCGACCATCGACGCGCAGGGCTACATGCAGATCACCGACCGCGCGAAGGATGTGATCAAGTCGGGCGGAGAGTGGATCTCCACCATCGAGATCGAGAACATCGCGGTGGGCCACCCGACCGCCGCCAATGCCGCGGTCATCGGCGCCTATCACCCGAAGTGGGACGAGCGGCCCGTGCTGCTGGTGCAACTGAAGCCCGGCGAGACGGCGACGAAGGACGAGTACCTCGGCTTCCTTGAAGGCAAGATCGCCAAGTGGTGGACCCCCGACGACGTGGTCTTCGTCGACGACATCCCGCTGGGCGCCACCGGCAAGATCGACAAGAAGCTGATCCGCGAGCGGATGAAGGACTACCAACTCCCCACCGCGAAGGTGGCGGAGAAGGCGTAGCGCCTCCCGAGGAACGATGGTCGAACTCACCGAGGCCGCGCCGGCCGACCACCCGGCCGTGATCGCCATGACCAACCGGGCGTTCCGCGCGCCGGCCGGGCAGGCGGCGTGGAAGGTCGAGACGCTGGTCGGCGGGCAGCGGATCGACGCCTCGCTGCTGGCGGACGACCTGGCGCAGCCCGGCGCGCGGCTGCTGATCTGGCGCGAGGGCGGCCAGCATCTGGGCCATGTGCGGCTCGACGCGGGTGCGGATGGCGTCTGGCATCTGGCCATGCTGACCGTCGATCCCGAGCGCCAGGACGGCGGCCTCGGGCGGGCGCTGCTGTCGGCGGCCGAGGATTTCGCCCGCGCCCGCGGCGCTCGCCGCATGCACATGACCGTGGTCCACCAGCGGCCGGAACTGATCGCCTGGTACGCGCGCCGCGGCTACGCGGCCACCGGAGAGACCGTGCCGTTCCCCTACGGCGACGCCCGCTTCGGCGCCCCGACGCAGCCGGGACTCTACTTCGACGTGCTGGAGAAGACGCTGTGAGCGGCGACGAGGCGGACGCTGGGGACGCGCCCTACCACGCCCACATCTACCATGAGGCCGGCCAGCGGGCGGCGTCGGACGCGCTGCACGCGGAGCTGACGGTGCTGAAGGCGGCCCGGCCGGACCTGCGCATGGTCGGCAAGCTGCGCGAGGGGCCGGTCGGCCCGCATCCCCTGCCGCAGTTCGAAGTCCACTTCCTGAAGCGGGCGTTGCCCGAGATGACCGCGCTGATCGCGGCGTCGGGCCTGCGGGCGCTGATCCATCCGCTCACCGACGACGACCTCGCCGACCACACGGCGCTGGGGACCTGGCTCGGGGGCGGGCCGCTGGATCTCGACCTTTCGGTCATGGACCCGCCCGGCCGGAACCAGGGCGTCCCGCGTTTCGGCAAGGTCGACTTCTAGCGCGTCCGGGCGATCACCCGCCGCACGCCTTGCGGCGGTCGAAGGCGAAGCCGCCTTCGCCGTGGACGCCGGTGCTGGCCCAGCGGCCTTCCTCGGCCTTGTGGACGTACTGCTCGGCCACCAGCCAGGCCTTCATGGGCCGCAGCGTCGCGAGACATAGGCCGATCAGCGCCGGGAAGACGGTGGCGAACTGCGCCCAGAGCGGGGGCTGGAAGACCACCACGGCCCAGGCCCAGAGCGCGATCACCGCGATCCCGACGCCGCTCATCACGAAGAAGGCGGGCCCGTCGGCGGGGTCGGCGAAGGCGAAGCTGAGGCCGCAGCGCTCGCAGGACGGCGCGATTCTCAGGAAGCCGGAAAACAGCCGGCCCTCGCCACAGCGGGGGCAGCGGCAGCGCAGGCCTGCGCTGAGCGAGGTGGGTTGAACAAAGGTGGCGTCCACAGCGCGATCTCCATACAATGCAGATATTGAACGCATACAATCTATATGTAATGTATGCGTTCGAAGTGGAAACCGCAATGGACTCCGTGACTCATCCGTCCGCGCGCTGGCTGGCGCGGTTGCCGCAGGGCCGCGGGCCGCTGCACGCGCGGCTGGTCGAGGCGCTGGAGGCGGCGATCCGTGACGGCGAGTTGCAGGCCGGCGACCAGTTGCCGCCGCAGCGCGCGGTGGCCGGGCGACTGGGCGTCGACCTGACGACCGTGACCCGGGCCTATGCGGCGGCGCGGGCGCGTGGGCTGATCGAGGGGACGGTCGGGCGCGGCACGTTCGTCCGCGCCCGGGCGGCCGAGGACGACGCGGGGCTGATCGACCTTTCCATGAACCTGCCGCCGCCGCCGCAGGGGCTGTCGCTGGCGGGGCTGATCGGCGAGACCATGGCGGCGGTGCTGGACCGGGCCGATGCGGCGACGCTGATGTCGTACCACCCCGGCGGCGGCAGCCTGGGCCAGAGGACCTCGGCGGCGGCGTGGCTGGCGCCGGTGCTGGGCGAGGTGGCGCCCGAGCGGGTGCTGCTGACGCCGGGCGCCCAGACGGGTCTGGCGGCGGTGCTGGCGGCGATCGCCGGGACGGGCGTGCGCACGCTGGTGATGGAGCCGCTGGTCTATCCCGGCGTGCTGACGGCGGCGGCGCAGTTCGGACTGGAGGTCGCGGTCTGCCCGGCCGACCCGGGCGGGCCCGACCCCGAGGCGCTGGCGCGGCTCTGCGCCGGGCGCGGACCCGCCGCGCTCTATGTCACGCCGACGACGAACAACCCCACCGCGGTGACGATGGATCCGGCACGGCGCGGCGCCCTCGCCGAAGTGGCGCGCAGAGCCGATCTCTGGATCGTCGAGGACGACCCCTACGCGCGGCTGTTCGACCGCCCGCCGCCCGCCGTCGCAACGCTGGCGCCCGAGCGGACCTTCCACTTGGCGACGCTCTCGAAGTGCCTGTCCCCGGGCCTGCGCACGGCCTTCCTCGTCCCGCCGGAGCCGATGGCCGCGCGGACGGCCGAGGCGCTGCGGGCCCTTGCGCTGATGCCGTCGCCGCTGGTGTCGGCGGTGGTGTCCGCGTGGATCCGCGAGGGGACCGCCGAGCGCCTGCTGGCGGCGGTGCGCCGGGAAGCTCGCGCGCGCCGCGCGATCGCCGCCGAGGTCTTGCCCGAGGCGCGGGGCGCCGCCGAGGGCGTCCACGTCTGGCTGGACCTGCCCCCCGACTGGCGCGCCCACCGTGTCCACAGCCTGGCGCAGGAGAAGGGCCTGGCCCTCGTCACCGCCGACGCCTTCGCGGCCGGCCCGGACCACGGGAACGGCCTGCGCATCTCGCTGGGCGGCCCGGGCAAGCAGGCGGTGCTGCGCAGTGCGCTGGAGGGCGTCGCCGCCCTGGTCAGCGCTGCGCCATCGGTTCGCACGGTGGTCTGAGGAAGGCCGGCCGATCAGGCCGGCGTCTGGGCCGGCGCGGTCTCGGAACCGGCCACGATGCGCACGGGAATGGACTTTGCCGCGGGGGTTCCGCTGACCTTGTCGTGGTGTTCGAGCGGCAGCAGGGGATTGAGTTCGGGATAGTAGCCTGCAAGGGCGCCGCGGGGCATCGGATAGTCCACCAGCGTCAGCCCCTCGACACGCCGCACCACGCCATCCGTGGTGATCGTCTCGACCGTCACCCTGGCGCGCTCGGGCAACCCGCGCGCGACGCGATCGTCGGCGTTGACGAAGATCACCATGCGGTCGTTGTAAACGCCCCGGTAGCGGTCGTTGTAGCTGTAGATCGTGGTGTTGAACTGGTCGTGCGAGCGGATCGTGGCCAGGCGCAGCATCCCCGCGTCGTCGACCGGCGTGTTGACCTCGACCCCCGGCGCCACGAGGAAGTTCGCCTTGCCGTTCGGCGTGTCCCAGACCCGCCGCCGGGGCGGCACGTCGAGGTGGAAGCCCCTCGGCGACCTGATCCGCTCGGCGAAGCCTTCGTAGATATGCGGATACACCTCGGCGATCTTTTCGCGGATCAGCCCGTAGTCCCGCATGTAGCTGTCCCAGGGGACCTTGCTTTGCGGAAGCGTCGCCATGGCCATGCGGCAGACGATCTCGACCTCGCCCAGGAGATCGGGCGAGGCCGGCTCCAGGACGCCGCGCGACGCGGTCACGTTCGACATCGAGTCCTCGATGGTGACGAACTGCTCGCCCGCCGCCGTGCGCAGGACCTCCGAGCGCGCGATCACCGGAAGGATCAGGGCGTCCCGTCCGTGGATGAGGTGCCCCTTGTTCAACTTGGTGGCGATGCCGACCGTGAGGTCCAGGCGGCGCATGGCGGCGTAGGCCCTGTCCGTGTCCGGAACGGCGCGCGCGAAGTTGCCGCCCATGCCGACGAAGACCTTGGCCGTCCCCGCCTCCATGGCCGCGATGCACGCGATCGTGTGATGGCCGGGCTGACGCGGCGGCTCGAAGCCGAAGACGTCGCGCAGACGGTCGAGGTAGGCCTGCGAGGGCTTCTCGTCGATGCCTACCGTGCGGTCGCCCTGGACGTTCGAGTGGCCCCGGATGGGCGATATCCCGGCGCCGGGCTTTCCGAAGTTCCCGCGCAGAAGCAGCAGGTTGGCGACCTGCTGCAGCAACTGCGACCCGAGCTGGTGCTGGGTCAGCCCCATGCCGTAGCAGATGATCGTCGCGCGGGAGCGGATGTAGATCTCGGCGCAGCGGCGAATCTGCGCCTCCTCGACGCCCGACGCACGGACGATGTCGGTCCATTCCGTGCCGATCACGTCCTGGCGCAGGGCCTCGAGGCCGGCCGTGTGATCGCGGATGAACTCGTGGTCGAGCACTGCGTCGCCGGCGGCGTCCTGCTCGAACATCACCTTCATCATGCCCTTCAGCAGCGCCATGTCGCCGCCGATCCGGACGTGGACGAACTCGCTGGCGATCGGCGTCGAGCCGAAAGTCGCCATCTGGACGACATCCTGCGGGTCGGCGAAGCGGATCAGCGCTCGCTCGGGCATCGGATTGACGGCCACGATGGGAACGCCCCGCCGATGCGCCTCGACCAGGTTGGTCATCATGCGCGGGGAGTTGGTTCCCGGGTTCTGCCCGATCACGAAGATGGCCTCCGCGTGGTCGAAGTCCTCCAGGATCACGGTGCCCTTGCCGACGCCGATCGACGGCGGCAGTCCGCGGCTGGTCGGCTCGTGGCACATGTTCGAGCAGTCGGGGAAGTTGTTCGTGCCGAACTCGCGCGCGAAGACCGAGTAGAGGAACGCCGCCTCGTTGGGCGTGCGGCCCGAGGTGTAGAACTCGGCCTCGTCGGGGCTCGCCAGCGCGCGGAGATGGCGGCCGATGAGGTCGAAGGCCTCGTCCCAGGCGCACGGGACGAAGCGGTCCGTGGATGCATCGTAGCGCACGGGCTCGGTCAGGCGGCCCTGCATCTCCAGCCAGTAGTCGGACTGCTGCCTCAGTTGCGTGACGGTATGTTGTTCGAAGAACGCGCGCGTGACCCGGAACTTCGTCGCCTCGTGGGCCAGCGCCTTGGCCCCGTTCTCGCAGAACTCCAGCGTCTTGCGGCAGTCCGCGTCGGGGAAGGCGCAACTGGGGCACTTGAACCCGCCGGGCTGGTTCATCGCCAGGAGCGCCCGCGAGCCCTTGCCGAGGACGCTCTGTTGCATCAGCACCCTGGCCGTCGCCGCCGCGGCGCCCCACCCGCCGGCGGGGCTGCGGTAGGTTTCGTACCGGACCTTGTCGTCCGCCATGGGTGCTGTTCCTGGATGAGGAGGAGGTCCCCCGAGAAAAGCACCTTCGCGCGCCGGCCTCCAGACGGAGCGGGCGGGTTGCTTCGATTTGGGCGCCGGCGTCCGCCGCCGGCGTGTTCAGACCAGCCGGTAGACGCTGTCCGGCCCCGGAGCTCCGTCGGTGGCCAGCGCCCCCTCGCGGACCAGGTGGATCATGCCGGCCAGCATGGAGCGGGCGGCGGCGGGGTGGAGGCGCGAGTCCACGTCGGCGTAGAGGCGTGGGACGAGGTCGTTGATGCGCGCCGGACCGGCCTTCAGCGCCGTGGTGAGCTGGTCCAGGCGTTCCTGGCGGTGGGCGGCGTAGGCGGCGATGAAGGCGTCGACCTCGCGGATCGGCGGGCCGTGGGTGGGCCACATCACGTCGAACCTGCGGCGTCGGATGTCGGCGAGGCTGGCCAGGTAGTCGGTCATGTCGCCGTCGGGCGGGGTGATGACGGTGGTCGACCAGCCCATGATGTGGTCGCCGGTGAAGCACGCGTTCTCTTCGCGCAGCCCGAAGCAGATGTGGTTGGAGGTGTGGCCCGGCGTGGCGATGGCGTCCATCGTCCAGCCGGCACCCTCGATCACCTGGCCGCCGCCGCAGAGGCTGATGTCGGGCGCGAAGCCGAGATCGTGGCCGGCCTCCATCCTCACGCCGCCCGCATGGTCGTCATCGTCGTCGTGGGGCGCGACGGCGCAGCCGTAGATCGGCGCGCCCGTCCTGGCTTTCAGCGGTCCGGCCAGCGGCGAGTGGTCGGAGTGGTGGTGGGTGATCAGGATGTGGCTGACCGTCTCGCCCTGCACCGCCCTCAGGATGGCGTCGAGGTGGGCCGGGTCGTCGGGGCCGGGGTCGATCACCGCCACCTGGCCGCGCCCCACGATGTAGGTGCCGGTCCCCTTGAAGGTGAACGGGCCGGGATTGTCGGCGGTGACGCGGCGGATCAGCGGCGAGACCTGGTCGCAGCGGCCGTACTCGACGGCGATCTCGCGGACGTAGGGAATGCTCATCCTGCTTCGCTCCTGAAGGAGATTCTCAGGATAAATCCTCGGAAGCCTTGGCGTAGGAGGATCATCCGCCCAGGACTCCGGAGAGGTCGTAGCCGGCGTCGCGGCCCAGGCTCACCAGTTCGTCGCGCGCGCGGGCGCCCGACTGCGCCTGGCCGAGCGACCACGTCACGATCGAGCGGGTGCCCGAACGGCAGAAGGCCAGCACCGGGGCCTCGGCCACGGCCAGCAGCGCCTGGGTCTGGGCGACCTGCGCCGGCGTCGGCCCGCCGGAGACCGGGATGTGGTGATAGGCGAGACCGGCGGCCTTCGCGGCGGCTTCCATCTCAGCGCTGGTCGGCTGGCCCGGCGCCTCGCCGTCGGGACGGTTGTTGATGAGGGTCCGGAAGCCCTGGCGTGCGGCCTCGGCCACGTCGGCCACGCTGATCTGCGGGGCGGCGGTGAAGTCGTCGGTGACGCGTCGGAAGTCGCTCATGGGCAGGCCCTGCGGAAGGATGGGGGTTTCGTTGACATCATCGGGGGTGGGTGGAAGTTTCGCAATGTCCGGGCCGCGTCAGGCTCCTCTCGCGCAAGGCTTCCCGAGCGGCATGCTGCGATACATCGGCCGCAGGCTCCTGGTGGCGATCCCGACGCTGTTCCTGGTGATCACCGCGGCCTTCTTCATGATGCGCGCGGCGCCCGGCAGCCCGTTCGATTCCGACCGCAAGCTGCTGCCCGAGATCGAGGCCAACGTGCTGGCGCAATACGGCATGAACAAGCCGCTGGGGCAGCAGTACGTCGACTATCTGGCGGGCGTGGCGAAAGGCGACCTGGGGCCGTCGCTGAAGTACCGGGACAAGAGCGTCCTCGACATCCTGAACGAGAACTATCCCGTCTCGCTGAAGCTGGGCCTGTCGGCGATCCTGATCGCGTCGATCGTCGGCGTGAGCCTGGGCGTGATCGCGGCGCTCCGGCAGAACCGCATGGCCGACAACGTGGTGATGGCGGTGGCGATCCTGGGGGTCTGCATCCCCACCTTCGTGACCGCGCCGCTGCTGGTGCTGGTCATCGCGTCGAAGCTGGGGTGGTTGCCGACCGCCGGGTGGAACGACGGGGCGCTGGCCAACCTCGTGCTGCCGGTGACCGTCCTGGCCCTGCCGCAGATCGCCATCATCTCGCGGCTGACGCGGGCGGGGATGATCGAGGTGCTGAGCGCCAACTACATCCGCACCGCCCGCGCCAAGGGCTTGCCGGAGAGCCTGATCGTCCGGAAGCACGCTTTGCGCGCGGCGATCCTGCCGCTGGTGAGCTACCTCGGCCCGGCGTGCGCGGGGCTGATCACCGGCTCTCTGGTGGTCGAGAAAATCTTCAACCTGCCGGGTCTCGGGAAGTTCTTCGTCATCAGCGCGCTGCAGCGGGACTACACGGTGGTCATGGGCATGGTGATCTTCTACGCGGCGCTGATCCTGGTGCTGAACCTGCTGGCCGACCTGCTCTACGCGGTCCTCGATCCGCGGGTGCGGCTGGCATGAGGCGAACTTTCATAGCTCTACCTCCCTTCCTCCTCGACGGAGGAAGGGCAGGGGATGGTGGTGTGCGCAGGACCAAGGCGACGGTGCGCGTTCGGCGCGACGGCTCCTTGCGCCTTCTGACCGGCGTTGGAGGCCACACCACCACCCAACCCTCCTCCGTCGAGGAGGAGGGCGGTGAGTCTGGCTGGGAGGCTTCGGCATGAGCCTTTCCGCCACCGCTTCCGCGCCGGCCGTGAAGGGCCGCAGCCTGTGGGACGACGCACGCCGCCGGCTGCTCAGGAACAGGGCCGCGGTGGCGAGCGTGGCGGCGCTGGCGTTGCTGGTGGCGGCCGCCGCGGTCGGGCCGTACCTCGTTCCCTTCACCTACGACCAGGTCAACAAGGCCGACGTCTGGCTGCCGCCGCTCACGGGCGGCCATCTGCTGGGCACGGACGCTCTCGGACGGGACCTGCTCGCCCGCCTGCTGACCGGCCTGCGCGTGTCGCTCGCGATCGGACTGGTGGCGACGCTGGTCTCGCTGGTGATCGGCGTCGCCTGGGGTGCGACGGCCGGCTACGTCGGCGGCAAGCTGGACGAGGCGATGATGCGGATCGTCGACGTCCTCTATTCGCTGCCCTTCATCTTCTTCGTGATCCTGCTGATGGTGACCTTCGGGTCGAACATCGTGCTGATCTTCGTGGCCATCGGCGCCGTCGAGTGGCTGACCATGAGCCGGATCGTGCGCGGCCAGACGCTGACGCTGAAGAACAAGGAGTTCGTCGAGGCCGCCCGCGCCGCGGGGCTCGGGCGAACGGCGATCGTCGCGCGGCATATCGTCCCGAACCTGCTGGGACCGGTGGTCGTCTATGTGACGCTCACGATACCAGCGGTCATTCTCGCGGAGAGCTTCCTGAGCTTCCTCGGGTTGGGGGTGCAGCCGCCGATGGCGTCGCTGGGCGTCCTGATCGCGGGGGGCGCCTCGGACATGGAGCTCGCGCCCTGGCTGCTCGTCTTCCCCTCGCTGGTGATGGTCGTGACCCTGATGTGTTTCAACTTCATCGGCGATGGCCTGCGCGACGCCATCGACCCGAAGGACCGGTGAACGTGGTCGGGGGGCCGCAGTCGCCGGAGCAGCATCTGGCCGACGCCGTGGCGGCGATGCGGCGGGGCGACTCCGCGGGCGCGCTTCGGTGCGTCGCCGAGGCCGAGGCGATGGCCCCGCACGATCCGCATGTGAAGATGCAGAAGGCGCTGATCTACCGCGTGAGCGGCGCGCTGCCGGCCGCGCTGGCCGCGCTGGACGAGGCGCTGGCGCTGGATCCGTACAACTTCCTGGCCCTGCTCTCGAAGGGTGCGGTGATTGAGAAGCTGGACGGCGAGCGGGTCGCGGCCAAGGTCTACGAGAACGCCATCAAGCTGGCCCCGGCCGAGGCCAGCCTGCCGCCGAACCTGAAGAGCCCGCTCGCCCGCGCGCGCCAGGTGGTGGAGCAGACGCGGGAGGCGCTGGCGAGGTATCTCGCCGACCAGGTGGGCTCGGTCGACGCGGCCGGCAGCGAGCTGGCGCAGAAACGGCTGGAGGAGGCGATCGGCGTCTACGCGGGCGTCCGCAAGGTCTACCAGCACGAGCCGCTGCTGCTGCACTACCCGCGCCTGCCGGCCATTCCCTTCTACCCGCGCGAACTCTTCCCGTGGCTGCCCGAGATCGAGGCCGCGACGTCGACGATCCAGGCCGAGCTCGAGGCGGCGCTGGCGACGCAGATGGACGCGTTCTCGCCCTACATCCAGTTCCCGGCCGACGCGCCGGTGAACCAGTGGGAAGAGCTGAACCACTCGCCGCGCTGGAGTTCGCTCTTCCTCTGGAAGGACGGGGTGCGCAACGACGCGGTCTGCGCGGCCTGTCCCGAGACCGCCGCGCTGCTGGCGAAGCTGCCGATGGCGCACCAGCCGGGCTTTGCGCCCACGGCGATGTTCTCGGCGCTGGAGGCGAACACCCGGATCCCGCCGCACACCGGCTCGACGAACGTGCGCCTGCTCTGCCACCTGCCGCTGGTGCTGCCGGGGCGCGCAGGGTTCCGGGTGGGCAACGAGACCCGCGAATGGGAGATGGGCAAGGCCTGGGTGTTCGACGACACCATCGAGCACGAGGCCTGGAACGACGCGGACGCCCTGCGGGTCATCCTCATCTTCGACGTCTGGAACCCCTACCTGGAGCCCGGCGAGCGGGAGCGCATCAACGCCATGATGGCGGCCCGGAACGCGTTCTACAGCGGGTGATGAACCGCCCCCATCGCGATGGGGGAGGTGCCTTAGTCCGTCCGCTTGGCCCGGAAGGCGCGTTGGTTGTCGACGGTCATCAGGAAGCTGCCCAGCGAGGCCTTGCGGATCTTCACCGGCATGCCCTGCTTGGGTGTCTTGAAGAGTTCGGTGGCGTCGATCTGGGCCCAGGTCGCGCCGTCCTCCAGCTTGATGATCCAGCGGCCCATGCTGTCCTGGCGCGCGGCCATGACGGCGCCGGCGACGTTCTCCAGGTCCTCCTGGGTCTCGCCCTTCTCGAAGAGGGTGATCGAGGGCAGCGAGAAGCCGAAGGCCTGGCGGCGGACCTTGCGGGCCTGCTCGCGGTCGACGACGACGATGTCGCCCTTGGCCTCGGCCTGGTCGAGTGCGGCGGTCGCCTGGTCGTAGCAGGCGAGGCGGGCGCCGTCCTCGGTGAGCTTGCGGCAGTCCACGAGCTTCTGGACGATCGCCGCGCGGCCGCCCTCCGCCTTGGGCTGCGCCCCGGACGACGCGACGCCCAGGACGGCCGCCAGAACCAGGCCGAACGCGGCCGCCGCAAAGCGCTTCATGGACCAGACCCCGGTTGACGCACCGCCTCATTAAGCGGCGTCCGGCGGCCCGTGCAACGGCCTGCGGCCGACCTCGTTCGGATGCGGGCCGGGATTCGCCCCCGCGGCCCCCGGCGGGCGGTCGGAGCCGGCCCTTCCTGTCACAATCCTTGACGAAACCTTGCCGGATTTCGCCTTGGCTGTGGCAATCTGTGACCAGAATGCGACAGGTGGGCGCCCGAAACATTGCTGATAGCTAATGTTCGTTGACCGCCAAAGGCTCACCCTCGTAACTCCGCCGTAACCGGAGGCGTCATCGTCCCCGGGACCGACTCTTTTTGTGGGGAGCGGCCGTCCCGAGGGGCGGCCCGCTGGAGGATCCAGACCGTGAAATTCAAGTCCATGCGGGAACGCCTTTTGGCGTCTTCTATGATTGGCGGCGTGGCCCTGATGGGCATCTCGTCGCAGGCGATGGCCCAGGCCAGCTCGTCGGACGAAGTGTCCGAAGTGGTCGTGACGGGTACGCGCATTCCGTCGCCGAACCTGGAAAGCGTCAGCCCGGTGACCGCCATCGGCGCCCAGGAGCTGAAGGCCCAGGGCGTGACCCGCGTCGAAGACATGATCAACACGCTGCCCCAGGCCTTCGCGGCCCAGGGCGCGGCGCTCTCCAACGGCTCGACCGGCACCGCGACGATCAACCTCCGCGGCCTGGGCGCGACCCGCACCCTCGTCCTGGTTGACGGCCGCCGCCTCATGCCCGGCACGCCCAACACGAGCGGTGGCGCTCTCGCCGCCGACATCAACTTCATCCCGGCCGCCCTCGTGCAGCGCGTGGACGTGCTGACCGGCGGGGCCTCGGCCGTGTACGGCGCCGACGCCGTGGCCGGCGTCGTCAACTTCATCATGCAGAAGAACTTCGAGGGCGTGCGCGTCGACGCGCAGTACGGCCTCTATCAGCATGACAACTCGAGCCCGATCGCCGACGTGGTGAACCGGGCCGCGGCGGCCGCGGCCAGCCCGCAGTTCTTCGCCCTGCCCAAGAACAACGTGCGCGACGGCGAAAGCTCGGAAGTGACCCTCGTCCTCGGCGTCAACGCGCCGGACGGCAAGGGCAACGTGACCGCCTACGCCGGCTATCGTCACGTCGAGCCGATCCTGCAGGGCAACCGCGACTTCTCGGCCTGTACGCTGAACTCGGGCGCCAGCTTCAGCGCCTGCGGCGGTTCGGGCACGGCCTTCCCGGCGCGCGTCGGCAACTTCGTCGTCGACGTGACCAGCGCGGCCCAGCAGTTCCGCCCGCGCGTCGCGGCCCGCGACGTCTACAACTTCGGCCCGTCGAACTACTACCAGCGTCCGGACGACCGCTACGTGATGGGCGCCTTCGCCCAGTACGAGATCGCCCCCTGGGCCACGGCCTACGCCGACCTGATGTTCATGGACGACACGTCCACGTACCAGATCGCGCCGGGCGGCATCTTCGCCGGCAACTTCTCGATCAACTGCGCCAACCCGCTGCTCTCGCCGCAACAGCGCGGCCTGCTCGCCGCCACGGCGGCGTCGGGCGGCGGCACCTGCGCCACCAACCCGAACGGCACGTTCACGGGCGTCGTGGCCCGCCGGAACGTGGAAGGCGGCGGCCGTCAGGGCACCACCGAGCACACTCAGTACCGCTACGTGGTGGGTCTGCGCGGCGACCTGAACGACAACTGGAACTACGACTTCTTCATGCAGTACGGCCGCGTGAAGTTTAAGCAGGTCCAGACCGGCTTCTTCCGCACCAGCGCCATTCAGAACGCTCTGAACGTCGTGTCGGTGAACGGCGTGCCGACCTGCACCAGCGTGGTCAACGGTTCCGACCCGGCCTGCGTGCCCTACAACATCTTCGCCAACGGCGGCGTGACCCGCGCCCAGCTCGACTACCTCGAGACGCCCAGCTTCTCGACGGGCAACACCTTCGAGCGCGTGGTCAACTTCTCGATGGGCGGCGACCTCACCGACTACGGTGTGAAGAGCCCCTGGTCGGAAGAAGGCGTGGGCGTGTCGTTCGGCGCCGAATACCGTCGCGAACAACTCGACTCCGCCGCCGACTTCGTGTCGTCGGCCGGCCTGCTGAACGGTTCGGGCGGCGCGGCTCCGCCGGTGAACGGCTCGTTCGACGTGTATGAAGCCTTCGCCGAAGCCCGCCTGCCGATCATCACGGACATGGCCTTCGCCAAGCGCGTGCAGGTCGAGCTGGCCTACCGCTACTCGGACTACTCGACGAGCGTCACCACCGACACCTACAAGATCGCTGGTGACTGGCAGTTCGACGACAACATCCGCGTCCGCGCCAGCTACCAGCGCGCGGTTCGTGCGCCGCACGTCCTCGAGCTGTTCTCGCCGCAGAACGTCGTCCTGGACGGCACGCAGGACCCCTGCGCCGGCCTGACGGCGGCCAACCCGCTCGTGGCCCGTTGCGCCCAGGCGTTCAACCTGACCACCGCGCAGGTCCTGGCGATCGAAGCGAACCCGGCCAACCAGTACAACGGTCAGACCGGCGGTAACCCGAACCTGGATCCGGAAACCTCGGACACCTTCTCGTTCGGCTTCGTCGCCACCCCGACCTTCCTGCCGGGCTTCAACTTCTCGGCCGACTACTTCGACATCAAGGTGAAGGACTACATCTCGGGCATCGGCGCGGACGTCATCATCAACCGCTGCGTCAACACCCTGGATCCGTTCTTCTGCTCGCTCGTGAAGCGTGACTCGGCCGGTTCGATCTGGCTGTCGCCGCAAGGCTACGTCGTCGACACCACGCTGAACACCGGTGCGCTCCGCACGAAGGGCATCGACATCAACGCGGGCTATCGCACCGACCTCGAGAATCTCGGTCTCGAGAACGCGGGCGGCATCTCGCTGTCGTTCGTCGGCACCTACCTCGACAAGCTGCAGACCAAGCCGCTCCCGGGCGACGCCTACTACGACTGCGCCGGCCTGTACGGCACCGTCTGCGGCGTCCCGGCTCCGGAATGGCGTCACAAGGTCCGCCTGACCTGGAACACCCCGTTCGAGTACGGCGACTGGGTGAAGAGCCTCGGCCTGTCGATCCAGTGGCGTCACTTCAACAAGGCGACCCTGGACGCCTACTCGAACGACCCGCAGCTCAACAACACGGGCATCCAGTACGAGTCGGACCGGGTTCTCGGCGCGCGCGACTACGTCGACCTGACGGCGACGTGGACCGTCAAGGACAGCCTGAACTTCCGCTTCGGCGTCAACAACGTGTTCGACAAGGATCCGCCGCTGACGGGTTCGTCGAACTGCCCGACCGGCTCGTGCAGCGGCAACACCTGGCCGCAAGTGTACGACTCGTTCGGCCGCTACATCTTCCTGGGCCTGACCGCCGACTTCTAGTCGCGCGACAGACCACGAAAGGACGGCCTTCGGGGCGGCGGAGCGATCCGCCGCCCCTTTGGTTTTTGGGGCCGCCCGCTGGTAAGGAGGCGCATGAGCAACTGGTCGAGCGGCAAGTTCACCGTCCGCGTCGGCGGCGGCTTCGCCCCGGCGCCGGCCCGGGCGGCCACCCCCGCCCCGGTGGCGACCGCGGCCGACGCGACGGCGGCGGCGCGCTACCGGATACAGGGCGACCGCCTGCGGCTGGCGGGTGACGTGGCCGGCGCGGACGCGGCCTACGCGCGGGAAATGCGGGCGACCGTGTCCGACCCGGAACTCGTCCGCTCAGCCGACGCGATGCTTGCGGGCCGCTTCGCCGAGGCCCACGCGGCGCTGCGCGACGTGGCGGCCCGACGGCCCGACGACGTCCACGCGCTCTGGATGCTGGGCGACCTCTGCGCCCGGGCCGGCCGCAACGCCGAGGCCGAGGACCTGCTCGCCCGCTGCCTGGCGCTGGCGCCCGGTTTCACCTCGGCCCGCTACGCCTACGCCATGGTGCTGAACTGGCGCAACAAGGTGGCGGAGACGCTGGCCGAGGCCGAGACGCTGCTGGCGGCCGATCCCGCGAACCCCGTCTATCGCCACCTCAAGGCCTCCTCGCTGCTGCGACTTGGGGACGACCCCGGCGCGGCGGCGGCCTACGCCTCGGTGCTGGAGGCCGATCCCGACCAGCCGTTGACCCTGATGAGCTACGGCCACGCGCTGAAGACGATCGGGCGCCAGGCGGAGGCGGTGGACGCCTACCGCCGCGCGCTCGCGCTCTCGCCAGGCCTGGGCGAGGCGTGGTGGAGCCTCGCCAACCTGAAGACGGTGACCTTCTCGGCGGGCGACGTCGCCGCCATGGACCGCGCGTTGGGCGGGGAGCTGGCGGCGACCGATCGCCTGCAACTGCACTTCGCGCTCGGCAAGGCGCACGAGGACGCCGGCCGCGACGCCGAGGCCTTCGCGCACTACGAGCGCGGCAACGCGCTCCAGCGCTCGCGCGTGGACTACGTCGCCGACGAGACCACGATCCAGATGCGGCGCGCCAAGGCGGTGCTGAGCGCCCCCTTCCTGGCGGCGCGGGCGGGGCAGGGCAGCCCGCGGCCCGATCCGATCTTCATCGTCGGCCTGCCGCGTTCGGGCTCCACGCTGGTGGAGCAGATCCTGGCGAGCCACAGCCAGGTGGAGGGCACCCACGAGCTGCCGCACATCCCGAACCTCGCCGCGACGCTGGCCGGGCCGGCGCGCCGCGAGCCCGAGGGCGCCTATCCCGACGTGCTGGCCGCGCTCTCGCCAGGCGAACTCGGGCCCCTGGGCGAGGCGTACCTGGAGCGTGCGCGTATCCATCGCAAGCTGGAGCGGCCGTTCTTCATCGACAAGCTGCCCAACAACTGGATCCACGCGGGCCTGATCCACCTGATCCTGCCGCGCGCGAAGATCGTCGATGCGCGGCGCCATCCGCTGGGCTGCTGCTTCTCGGGCTTCAAGCAGTACTTCGCGGCGGGCCAGGCGTTCAGCTACGACCAGACGGACCTCGGCCGCTACTACCGCGACTATGTGGAGCTGATGGCGCACGTCGATGCGGTGCTGCCGGGCCGGGTCCATCGGGTGATCTACGAGCGGATGGTGGCCGATCCCGAGGCGGAGGTGCGCCGCCTGCTGGACTACTGCGGCCTGCCGTTCGAGGCCAACTGCCTGAAGTTCTATGAGAACGACCGGGCGGTGCGGACCGCCAGCTCCGAGCAGGTGCGCCGGCCGATCTTCACCGACGCCGCCGGGCACTGGCGCCGGTTCGAGCCGTTCCTGGGCCCGATGAAGGCCGCGCTCGGCCCTGTCCTCGACGCCTACCCGGACGCGCCGTCCTCCTAGACACGCCGGAAGGTTGCACTCTGAGGCGCGCCTTGTGGCCCGCATCCTGCTAGGCTGACGCCGCGTGACTGCAGTCTGGGGAATACGGCGTTGAGCGAGTGGAAGGTCGGACAGATCAAGGTGAAGGTGGGCGGCTACACGCCCGCCGCGAAGCCCGCGCAGGCGGCTCCGGCGCCGTCCGGCGTGCGTGACGCCGAGGCCGACCGGCGGACGCTGCAGGCCATCCAGTCCGTCGCCCAGAGCCGTGACTTCGCGCGCGCCGGAGCCATGGCCGAGGAGGCGCTGCAAGGCGGGCTCGAGCATCCGATGCTGCTGAACCTCGTCGCGTTGAAGTGCGAGCAGGAGGGGCGCTTCGACGACGCCCTGCGGGCCCTGGGCCGCGCCGTCGAGATCGCGCCGAACGATATCGGCGCGCGCAATGCGCTGGGTCTCGTGCTCACCCGCATCGAGCGCTACCGCGAGGCGCTGTCGGTGTTCGAGGGCGTGTGCGCGATGGCCCCCGAGTTTGCTGGCGCGCACTGCGCGCGCGGCGCGGCGCTGGAATCGCTGGGGCGGCTCAAGGAGGCCGAGGCCGCCTACCGCCGCGCCGAGGAACTCCAGCCGGAGAACCTGGGCGCCGTGCAGGGTCTCGCCAATCTGCTCAGCCGCAGGGGCGCGCACGCCGAGGCGCGGCCGCTGGCCGAGGACGTGCTGGACGCCCAGCCCAACTTCCCGGACGCGGTGATGGTGCTGGCGGCGGCCGACGCGGCTGAAGGCGCCGGCGAGCGCGCCAAGCAGCGGCTGGACCTGCTGATCGCCGACGAGCGGGTGACGCCCGTGCAGCGGGCGCTGGCGCAGGGCCTGCTGGGCGACGTGCTGGACACGATGAACCTGCCGGCCGAGGCGTTCGCCGCCTACACCGCCTGCAACATGGAGCTCTGGCGCGCCTATGCCCCGGTCTACGGACAGCGGACGAGTGCGCTCGACTTCGCCCGCGCCATGATCGCGGAACTCGACAACATCGCGCCCGATAGCTGGACGTCCGGCGGCGGGGCCGTGCGCGACGACGCGCCGAAGGCGCATGTCTTCCTGCTGGGTTTCCCGCGCTCGGGCACGACGCTGCTGGAGCAGGTGCTGGCCAGCCATCCCGACGTGGAGGCCCTGGAGGAGCGCGAGACGCTGGAGGAAGCGCAGCGCGCGTTCCTGAGCCAGCCGCAGGACCTGATCCGGCTGGCCAGGGCCGGCGAGGCCGAACTGGCCCCCCTGCGCGAGGCCTACTGGGCTCGGGTGAAGGCCGAGGGCGCGAACCCCGCGGGCAAGGTGTTCGTCGACAAGCACCCGCTGAACACCTTCCGCCTGCCGCTGATCCTCAAGCTGTTCCCCGACGCCAGGATCCTGTTCGCCCGCCGCGACCCGCGCGACGTGGTGCTGTCGTGCTTCCGTCGCCGGTTCACGATGAGCGGGTCAGCCTACCAGTTGCTGACACTTCCCGGCGCGGCCGGGCACTACGATGCCGCCATGAAGCTCGCCGATCGCCTCGAGGGGCCGATGGCCGCCCGCACCCATGTGGTCCGCCACGAGTCGCTCGTCGAAGACTTCGAGCCGGCCGTGCGCGAGATCTGCGCCTTCCTCGGCCTCGATTGGGCCGATGAGATGCGGAACTTCGCCGACAGGGCCCGCGACCGCGCGGTCGCGACGCCCAGCGGCGCCCAGCTCAGCCGCGGGCTCTCGGCAGAGGGCGTTGGCGCTTGGCGGCGCTACGCTACCGAACTCGCGGCCGTGCAGCCGCAGTTGAAGCCGTGGGTCGAATCCTTCGGCTACCCGAGCGAATGACCCTCTCGCGCCGCGGTGCGGTCCAGGGCGCGATGGCGCTGAGCCTGGGCGGCTTCGCGGCGGCGTGCGCGGGGTCCCCGCGGCGCGAACCGGTCTTCTCGATCAACCTCGCCGCCCAGCAGCCCGAGGCGCAGGCGGCCACCGGCACGCGCCTGGAGACCGCCTTCGACGAGGCGTTGCGGATGACCGTGCCGGTGCATCTCGGCAAGCGCGGGCCGTTCGCCTTCGTGGTCGACACCGGCGCCAACCACACGGTGATCGGCGTCGAGACCGCCGAGCGGTGCGGCCTGCTAAGCGACGGGACAGCCGACGTGCATGGGATCGCCGGCGCGCAGCCGGCGCCGCTGGTGAAGACGCCGCTGCTGCGCGTGGGTCAGGTGCAGTCGAGAAACCTGCGGTTGCCCGCCCTGCCCAAGGCGGCGCTGGGCGCGGACGGCCTGCTCGGCGTCGACGTGCTCAAGAACCGGCGCATGCGCCTCAACTTCCGCGGCAACACCTTCGAGATCGGGCCGTCCGGCGTCGGCGCGCAGATCGGCCGCGCCATCGACACGCGCATCCCCGATCCGTCGAAGGGCATCGTGGTGCCGGCGCAGTACCGATCGGGCCAGCTCGTGATCTTCGACGCCGACGTCGCCGGCATCCCGGTGCGGGCGTTCCTGGACTCCGGCTCGCAGGTGACCTGCGGCAACCAGGCGTTGGAAGACGCCCTGGTCCGTCTGCGGCCCGAGCTGGCCGAGCGGATGGTCCGGACCGAGCTGATCAGCGCGACCGGCCAGACCTCGCCGGCCACGCTGGCGGTGTTGCCGCGGTTGCGGCTGGGCGGGATGGGGCTCGACAACGTGCGCGCGGCCTTTGCGCCGCTGCACATCTTCAACCTCTGGGGTCTGAACGAGCGGCCCGCGATGCTGGTGGGCATCGACGTCCTGCGGCATTTCGAGGAGATCACCCTCGACTTCGGCCGCCGCGAGGTGACCTTCATCCGTCTCCGGCGGCGGCCGGCGGTCTGACCCGCCAGACCATTCGGCGCTGGGCTGGTCCGAGGTCGGGCCGCCGAATGCTCTAGCGGATGGGCATGGGGGCGAGCACGGTCCCGTGGCCTTCGCCGCGCAGCTTCGCTTCGGCGACGCGGTCCAGGATGCCCTGGGCGCGCGGGTCGCCGAAGATCCAGGCCGCCGCGGCCAGGGTGCGCGCCGACTGGGCCGAGACCCCCAGCACGTTCTGCAGGGCCTCGAACGTGCCTTCGGTCGGCGTCATGCGGCGGATCGGCACGTCGCCCTTGAGGTCCGCGAGCTGCTTGGCCTTGTCGATCGCCTGGTAGAAGCCGCCCACCTCGTCGACCAAGCCTAGGCCCTTGGCCTGCGCGCCGGTCCAGACGCGGCCCTTGGCGATCTCGCGCACGCGGTCCGGCGAGAGCTTGCGGCCTTCCGCTACCCGGACGACGAACTCGCCGTAGATGCGGTCCATCCAGCCGGCGAACGCCGCGCGCTGCGCCGGCGTGAACGGCTGGCCCAGGCCGAAGGCCCCGGCGTAGTCGCCGCCTACGCCGACCGGCCGCAGATCGACCCCGAACCGCGACGCCGCGTCGCCCACGGCGAACTTGCCGCCGAACACGCCGATGGAGCCCGTGAGCGTGGTGGGCTGGGCGACGATGGCGGAAGCCTCCGAGGCGATCCAGTAACCGCCCGAGGCGCCGTAGGTGCTCATCGAGACCACGACGGGCTTGCCCTTGGACTTGGCGAAGCGGACGGCGTCCAGGATCTGCTCGGACGCGGTGTCGGCGCCGCCCGGCGAGTTGACGCGCAGGACGATGGCCTTGACCGAGTCCGCCTTGCCGGCGCGCACGATGGCCTCGGCCAGGTCGTCGGAATAGATGGTCGAGCCGCGGGTGAACGGGTTCGAGCCCTGGTCCTTGCCGGTCACGATCGGGCCCTCGGCCTCGATCAGCGCGATCGAGTCGCCCATCGGCTTGCCCGACTTGCGGTCGTCGACGTAGTCGTCGAAGTCGACCGCGCGGGCGCCGTCCCCGGCCTTGTCGAGGAGCGCCTGCTCGGCCTCCCGCACCTGGCCGATGCGGTCGATCAGCTTCAGGCGAAGCGCGTCGCCGGCGATGTAGGGCCCGGCCTCCAGCGTCCGCTTCAGGGCGGCCGGATCGGCCTTCCGGTCGGCGGCCGCAAACGCCAGGTTCGAGGCGTAGACCGAGCCCATCCACGACAGTGTCGACTGCCGGTGGGCGGGCGTGAAGTCGGAATAGAGGTAGCCGTTGACGGCGTTCTTGTACTCGTAGCGCTGCTCGTACTGGGGGGTGACGCCGTACTTGTCGAAGAAGCGCTTGAAGAAGATCTCCTCGGTGGCGATCCCCGTCACCTGCAGCGAGGCCCCCGGCTGCATCCAGAACTGGTCGGACGCGCGGCCCAGCATGTAGGTCGTGGTCACGATGCCCGCGGGATAGATGCCCTGGCTGTGGGCGTAGACGGGCTTGCCCGAGGCGCGGAAGTGGGCCAGGGCCAGGCGGATCTCGTCGGCCATGCCCGGCTCGACGCCGCTCTCGGGTAGGCGGACCAGGAGGCCCTTCACGCGGTCGTCGCCCTCGGCGCGGCGCAGGGTCTCGATGATCGACATCACCGAGGTCGAGTTGCGCCCGATACCCCAGAGCGGGTTGTGCGGCGCCTGGTCGGTGAGCGGCTGGCGCAGGTCGAGTTCGAGCACGGTCTTGCCGGGAATCGGCGCGGGGGCGGCGCTGTTCAGCGCCATGCCGATCAGCACGATCGGGACGCCCACGAGGAAGATCACCAGGCCCGCGAAGACCCCTGCGGCCGTGATCAGGAACTGCTTCATCTCAAGCCCTAGTGTCGCAACCGTGCGCCCGCGCCCCGCGTGGGCTGTCGCACACATTGGGACGGCGCGGAAGCGGCGCGACCCTAGCTGTCGAACTCCGCGACGAGATGCCCTGGCTCGACCTCCCTGAGCGCCGGCGGCAGGACGGGCGTGGAGCCGTCGACGGGCAGGCGCGAGGGGGCGAAGCGGAAGGCGGCGCGCGGATCCAGCGGGCTGGGCGGGTCGCCGGGGATGCGCAGGCGTCGGCGGGTTCGCTCGACCGCGGGATCGGGGATGGGCGCGGCGGAGAGCAGCGCCTTGGTGTAGGGGTGCTGCGGCGCCTGCCAGATGCGGTCGCGGTCGGCGACCTCCATGACGCGGCCGAGGTAGAGCACCAGCACCCGGTGGCTGATCTCGCGCACGACGGCCAGGTCGTGGCTGATGAAGATCATCGAGAGCCCCATATCCTTCTGGAGCTGGATCAGCAGGTCGATGATCTGGGCGCGGACGCCGACGTCGAGGGCCGAGACGGCCTCGTCGCAGATGACCAGGCGGGGCTTCAGGATCATGGCGCGGGCGATGCCGACGCGCTGGTTCTGGCCGCCAGAGAGTTCGTGCGGGTAGCGGTTGATGAGCCCGGGATCGAGCTCGACCCTGCGCATCATCGCGCGGGCCTCGTCCTCGCGCGCGGCGGGGGAGAGGTCGGATCGGAACGCCGTCAGCGGCTCGGCGATCGAGGTCCCGATGGTCATCCGCGGGTCCAGGCTGGCCAACGGGTCTTGGAAGACGATCTGCAGATCCCTGCGCGCCGCGCGCATGGCGTCGCGGTCCGCGTGGGTGATGTCGCGGCCGAGCAGGGTGACGGCGCCCTCCGTGGCAGGCCACAGGTTGAGCACCGCGCGCGCCAGCGTGGACTTGCCCGAGCCGCTCTCGCCCACGACCCCCAGCGTCTCGCCGCGGCGGACCGCGAACGACACGCCGTCGACGGCGCGCAGCATCTTCGCCGCGCCGAACAGGCCTTCGCGGATCGGGAAATGGACCTTGACGTCGCGGCCCTCGACCACCGGCTCGGCGCCCTCCGGAACCGGTGCGATCTCGGGTCGTCCGCCGCGGTCGGCGCGGTCGAGGCGCGGGATCGCGGCCAGCAGGGCGCGGGTGTAGCCGCTCGCCGGTTCGGCGAAGATCCGCGCCGCCGGGCCGGCCTCGACGTAGGCTCCGTCCTTCATGACGCAGACACGGTCGGCCAGGCGGGCGATGACGCCCATGTCGTGGGTGATCAGCACCAGCGCCGTGCCGGTGTCGCGCTGCAGCTCGGCCATCAGGTCGAGAATCTCGGCCTGCACGGTGACGTCGAGCGCCGTGGTCGGCTCGTCCGCGATCAGCAGTTCGGGGCCCGGCGCCATGGCCGCGGCGATCATCACCCGCTGGCGCATCCCGCCCGAGAGTTCGTGCGGGTACTGGCGCAGGCGGCGCGCGGCGTCGGGGATGCGCACGCGCTCCAGCCACTCGCGGGCGCGCCGGTCCGCCTCGCCGGCCGACAGGCCCAGGTGCAGGCGCAGCGGTTCGGCGATCTGCTCGCCGATGCGCACATGCGGCGTCAGCGCCGTCAGGGGGTCCTGGAAGATCATGGTCATCTTCGAACCGCGGACCCTGTTCAGCTCGCGGGGCTTCAGGCCCAGCAGCTCCTGTCCGTGCAGCTTCGCCGAGCCCGAGGCGCGCCCGTTCCGGGCCAGCAGGCCCATGACGGCCATGAAGGTCTGGCTCTTGCCCGATCCGCTCTCCCCGACGACGCCGAGGGTCTCCCCCCGCGCCACCTCCAGCGAGACGCCGCGCACGGCATGGACCGCGCCGTCGTTGGTGTCGAAATCCACGGTCAGGTTCGAGAGGGTCAGCACGGCGCCGGTCGTCATCCGCCGACCATAGCCGCCCTCTGGCGCGCCGCCACACCCGTTCGCCGTCCTGCGCGCTGCTTTCGGCGCGCCCGATGCGGATCGGCTCGGCGCCGGGCTTCCGGCGCCGTGCTGACCCGGCGCGAACCGCGGACGACTGACACCGAACTGAAATAAAGGCGGCTCCAAGTCCAGTTAATATGAAACTTATAATTACTAGTTCACGAGGCGTGCTCCGACCGTGCTGCATACCGTCTGTCTGCTGAACATCGCCCAGTGGCACCAGGCCCTGCATGTGCTGCCGATTGCGGCCGCGCTCAGCCGCAGGGGCGACGTCGATGTCCACGTCGCGGTGGCCCGCTCGTCGTCGCTCGGCGCCGCCAGGGCGCTGTGCGAGCGGCTGGGCGCGCGGCGCCTCAGCTTCCGGGCGTTATGGCCGAGGCCGCTGGACGGGCTGGTCGGAGAGGCCGGCCATCCGCCGAAGCGGCTCATGCTCGCCGCGGCCGCGCCTTTCCTCGCGGGATGCGACGCCCTGGTGGCGCCCGAACGCACGTCCCTGTTCCTGAAGCGGATCGGCGTGCGCCGGCCGCTGATGATCCACTCCGACCACGGCGCCGGCGACCGCGCGGTCGGCTACGAGGCGCGTATCGCGCAGTTCGACTACGCGCTCGTCGCGGGTGCGAAGCAGGAAGACCGGATGCTGCGCGAGCGGCTGATCCGGCCTGGGCGCTACCGCGTCGTGGGCTACCCGAAGTTCGAGGCCGCGGGGGCGGGCGGGGCTGGCCGGCCGGCGCTCTTCGCCGAGCCCCGTCCGACCGTCCTCTACAACCCGCACTTCGATCCCGAACTGGGGTCGTGGGACCGCTGCGGGCTCGACGTACTGCATGCCTTCGCGCACCAGACCCGCTTCAACCTCATCTTCGCGCCGCACCTGCGGCTGGCCCAGCGCGTCCGCGGGCTGGCGGCGCAGGTCGCACCGTTCGCCGGCCTGCCGAACGTCCACGTCGACCTGGGCAGCGCGCGGAGCTGCGACATGACCTATCCGCGCGCCGCGGACGTCTACCTCGGCGACGTGAGCAGCCAGGTCTACGAGTTCATCGAGACGCCGCGGCCGTGCGCCTTCCTGGATGCCGGCCAGGGGCTCGACCCCGGCGATCCGAACGCGGCCCATGTGCGCCTGGGGCCGGTCGGCCGCCACGGGGACGACGTGCTGGCGCTGGTGGACCACGCGCTGCGGACGTTCCCGGACCATCGCGCCCGGCAGCAGGCGGCTTTCGCCCACACCTTCGCTCTGGAACAGCGCCCGTGCTCCGAACGCGCCGCTGAAGCCGTGGTCGACGCCATCGTCCAGGCGAAGCGCTCGCGTCGCCCCTCGCCGAGCCATCCGCCGCTGTCGCCGGCCTTCCGACGCGAGCCGGTCCCCTGACGCTCCTGCACCGCCGGACGGCCGGGCGGGAGCTGGTGAAGCGCGCCCTCGGCGTGCAACTGAACGGCGACGTCGCGGAGCGGCTCTGCGACATGGGCCTGCGTCCGCCGCTGGGGCCGCGGCGCAGCCGGCGCCTGGATCTGTTCCGGGGCCGGGGTCTCCTGTTCATCCATGTGCCGAAGGCGGCGGGGATGGCGGTCAGCCACGCGCTCTACGGCGAGCAGGTGCAGCACGCCACCATCCGCTACTACCGCGCCGTCGCCCTCGAACTGACGAAGGGCGTCCCCAGCCTCGCCGTCGTGCGCGATCCGATCGACCGCTTCCGGTCGGCCTACGCCTACGCCCGCGCCGCCGGCAGCCGCGACAACCGCGTCTCCGAACCCTTCCGGTCGATCTATGCCGCGTTCCGCGACGTGGACGAGGCCCTGGACCACCTGGAGGCCGCGGACTGGCCTTACGGGGTCGACCACATCTTCCGGCCGCAGGCCTGGTACATCACCGACCGCCAGGGTGCGATCGCGGTCGATCGGCTCGTGGCGCTGCCGGATCTGAAAGCCGCGCTGCGGACTATGGCGCCCTGGGCGTCTCCGCTGCCGGAACTCAATCGCACCGGGTCGCCCAAGCCCCGCCTGAACTCGCGGCAGGAGTGGCGCCTGCGCTATCTCTACGCGGCGGATCTCACGCTGGAACGCACCGCGCGGCTGGGCGGCGGCTGAGGCCGGTCAGTTGCCGTCCCAGGACTTGTCGCGGGGCGGCTTCCTTGGGGCGAGCAGGCCGGGGTAGGGCGCCTTGCCGATCCGGTACTCGCACCAGACGTCGCCCTTGGGACATTCGAACGTCCCGTCGAACGCCTTCTCGAGCTTCGGGCTGACCACGGCATAGGTCGGAGCGGTTTCCGATCCCTTCGCCAGCGCCTCGTGGCAGGCGGTCCGTTCGGCCTTTGTCAGGGCCAGCAGGTCGGCATGGCGGCAACCCAGCTTGCCGCGCAGCGCTGCGGGCGCGTTCTCCGCAACCACCCCTTCGGACGGGCGCACGCGCCAGTCGATGCGCGAGTCCGCCTGCCGGGCGGCTGTTCGCGACGGATGGGGCGCCGCGGCCGGCGATGCGACCGTCGCGCGGGCGGAAGTCGGCGTGGGCGGCGGCGCAGGCGGCCTGGCGCGCGGCGGCAGCCGGACGAGCGTCACCGTCATGGTCGGAGACTCGGCCTCCTGCGGGGCGATCCTGGAGACCAGCAGGCCCGCGAGCAGGGCGTGCAGCGCCACCGCCGCGGCCAGCGCGACGGAACTTGAAGATCGAGCCGCTTTCCGCACCAGGCGTCCCCAGACCGGCCCGTCCGGCCCGCGCGCCGGGGGATAGGTCGGCGGTGCGGCGGCAGTGTTGCCGGCGCGTGTCCGGGCACATGGGAGGTGTGTCGGCGGCGAGGCGTGGCGCCGACCGGGCCATGGGCTGCGGCTATCCCGGCCGCCACTCGCGCAGGAGTTTGCCGTCGGCCTCCTCGAACGCCACGCGGTCGACCTCGGCGGCTGCGATGCAGACCGGGCGCACGTCGGGCGAAGGGGCGTGGCAGCGGATCGCGCCGCCGTCCGAGAATGCCGAGAGCCGGCCCTCGATGACGAGGCGATAGCCGCCCGTCGGCGGCTTCAGCGGCGTGTCGCCCTCGGCGCGGCGCGTGAAGGCGAACGGCTTGCCGTCCCGCCGGCCCAGCCGCGACCCGCCCTGTGCGAATACGGCGGCAAGCCCGGCGACCTGGCGGTCGGCGGTCGGCGCGGGCGGATCGGCGGGTGGCGCATGCGCCGGCGCCTTGGCGTCTCCCGCGTTGGGCGCTGCCGCCGCCACGGCCGGCGCATCCGTCACTGTGGTCGGAGGACAGCCCTCCTCGCGCAGCCAGGGGCGGGCGATCCAGAAACCCTCGACCGCTTCCCATCCTTCGCTCTTGCCGGTGAACCCGTCATGCGCCGCCCAGTCCGCGGGCGCGAGGGAGATCTCGATCGCCTTGCGGTCGCGGGTCCAGGTCCAGCGGGCGAGGCCGGGCGTCGCTGCGGCCGCGGGCCCGCCGCAGCCGAACACCTGTCGCACGACGAAGCGGCGGTCCGAAAGGTCTGCGGCGCCGTCCGGCCGGCCCGCGGCGTAGGCGGACGCAGCTCGGTCCAGGGCGCGGAGCAACTCGGCGCGGTCCATGACCGCAGGAACAAGCGGCGCCGGCGCGACCGCCGGGGCTGCTGCGGGCGGCGGTTCCGCCGGCGGCGCCGGCGGCGGACGCTGGCAGGCCGCCAGGACCTGCGCGGTCGCCAGGAGGGCGACGGAGAGGCGGGAGAAGGCGGGCCTCGCACGCATCCCCGGACCCTAGCATCCGTCTCGCCGTCGGCGCGACCCCACGAGGATGTCAGTTGACCCGCAAGCAATCCATCGCGTGCAAGGCGTCATGACCTTCGATCAGATCGTCGCCCTCGTGGTCCTGGTGTGCGTCGTCGGACTGATGATCCACGGGCGGATGCGCGCGGACGTCGTCGCCCTGCTCGGCGCCGCCGTCCTGCTCGTCCTGGGGGTGGTGCGTCCGGTGGAGGTGCAGGGCGCATTCGCCAGCCCCGCCATCCTGACGCTCGCCGGCCTGTTCGTCATCGCCTACGCCATCGAACTGTCGGGCCTGCTCGGCCTGATGATCCGCCAGGCGACCCGGCTCTCCTCGCGGATCGGCGCGCTGGGCATCTGGATGGTGATCGGGCTGTGCGGCTCGGTCGGCGGCTTCCTGAACAATACGCCGGTGGTGGTGCTCGCCGCGCCGGTCATCCGTGACGTCGCCCGCTCGCTCGGCCTGTCTCCCAAGCGCTTCCTCATGCCGCTGAGCCATGTGACCGTCATGGGCGGCCTGCTGACGCTGATCGGCACGTCGACGAACCTGCTCGTCAACGACATGGCCCGCAACGCCGGCCAGCCGGTCTTCACCCTCTTCGAGATCACGCCCGTCGGCCTCGTCATCGCCTCCGTCGGCGGCCTGTGGCTCTATGTCGTGGGCGCGCGCCAGCTTCGCCGGTCCGCCACCGCCGAGGAAGCCGGCGCGGCGTCCGCCGAGGCGGGCGCCGGCGGCCACGGCGCGCCCGCGCCGCTCGGCGAAGCGCGCAACCAGCCCGACGGCTCGGGCGATGCGAGCCTCGGCGACGTGGCGCTCTACAGCGCCGCCGACCGGCGATTCCGCCTGCGGCCGGCGCTGATCTCGCTCGGCGTCTTCCTGGGCGTCATCGGTGCGGCGGCCCTGGGCTGGGCGCCGATCGCCGCCGCCGCCTTCGCCGGCGCCGTGCTGCTGATCCTCCTGAAGGTCATCACGCCGGACGAGGCCTATTCCGGCCTGCGCCCGGAGATCCTGCTCCTGATCGCCGGCATGGTGGTGATCGGCACGGCCATGGAACTCACCGGGCTCGCCAAGGCGGGCGCGGACCAGCTCATCGGCTTCATCCGGCCGCTCGGCCCGTTCGGCGCCCTGGCGGTGCTCTACGGCGTCACCCTGTTCGCCACCGAGCTCCTGTCCAACGCGACGGTGGCGGTCCTGATGACCCCGATCGCCGTGGCGGTGTCCGAGAGCCTGGGCGTCGATGCGCGGCCCTTCCTTGTGACCGTCATGATGGCCGCATCGGCGGCCTTCGCCACGCCGTTCGGCTATCAGACCAACGTGCTGGTCTTCAACATGGCCGGCTACAGCTACATGGACTTCGTCCGCGTCGGCCTGCCCCTGAACCTCGTCACCTGGGCCGCCGCCATGGTCGCCATCCCCATGTTCTTCCCGTTCTGAGGCCCGGCTTGCGGCGGTCCCCGCGCTAACGCATCGCGGCGACCAGTTCGGAGAGGCGGGTCGGGCTGAGTTCGGCCTCGCTGTCGCTCACGCTGCTGGCCGCCAGCACGCAATCGACATGCGGCCGATACAGCTCGAAGTTCTCCGCCGACACGCCGCTGGCCAGGGCCAGCGGATGCGGCCCGATGGCCGCCTTCATGCTGGCCACCTTGTCGAGGGGTGCAGCGGACCCGGTGGCCGATCCGCTCGTGGTGACGACGTCGACGAAGGGTGCGGCGGCGCGGGCGGCCGCGGCCGGATCGCTGACGGGCCGCTGATGCTTGAACGCCACGCCGCCGAAGTAGAGGCCGCCCCATCCGGCCGCCGCCCGCGCGTCCGCGAACCCCGTGACCGCCGGCGGCTGCGGAGCGACTTCGTGCGTTCCGGCGTCGGAGACCCACAGCCCCGAGGCGTCGGCGGGAACCAGGCCGAGGGAGCTCGTCGCCGACAGGCGCATGAAGCTGAGGCCGATCCAGGCGTCCGCAAAGCGCGCGCGGGCCGCGCGATAGGCGGCCACGAGCGCATCATCGGCGATCGCATGATTGATCAGGAAGACGCCGTCCGCGCCGGCGCTCAGCGCGCGCTCCACGTTGCGCAGGACCTGTCCGCTCGTCTCCGCATGCACCACGACCAGGAGAGTCACCGGTCGGCTGAAGACGTCCCGGAATCCCACAGCGCCCTCCGAACAACGACGCGGGTCAGATCTTCACCCATCCCGGAGGCGGAGTCTTGCCGGGATGCAGCGCGCCGCACGAGGGGCAGGTCCGCTTCGCCTCGTCGGCATAGAACGCATCGTAGAGGGGCGGCAGATCCTCGACGATGTCCCTGATCTCCAGTTCGACGCGATGGACCAGGCCGCTGCACTCGAAGCAGAACCACTCGAACCCGTCGCGGGCGCCGGGCGCCCGGGTCCCTTCGACCACGAGGCCGATCGAGCCGGGGACAGGGCGTTGCGGCGAGTGCCGCACGCGAGGCGGCAGCATGAAGACCTCGCCCTCGCGGATGGGCACGTCGACGATCCGCCCGTCGTCGATCACCTTGAGGATCATGTCGCCCTTGAGCTGGTAGAAGAATTCCTCGACCGGATCGTCGTGAAAATCGACCCGCTGGTTGGGGCCCCCGATCACCTGGACGATCATGCCGGTGTCCTCGAACACCAGCTTGTTGGCCACGGGCGGCTTCAGGAGATGGGCGTTGGCGTCGATCCATCCCTGGAACGAGAACGGCTTTCCTAGACCGGCCACCATTTCGGATTCCCCCTTGGTCTCGTGTCAGCCCGCCACGGACGTCGCGGCGGGTGTCAGCCCACAGGCCTCGAACGCGGCGCGCGTCGCCGCCTTCTCCTCGGGCGTCAGCCCGAGCAGCGGCCGACGAACCGGCCCGCCCACCTGGCCGAGCAGTTCCTGCCAGTATTTCTGGTGCGCGTGCGACTTCCCGCCCGGCCGTGTCGAGCGCAGGGCGCGGCGCACGGGATCGAGGCTCGCGCTGACCTCGCGGGCCCGGCCGACCTCGCCGCGCATGGCGAGGTCGGTGTACTGACGCATCCTCCGGTCGGCCGCGGTCTGGAGCAGATAGGGCGGTGTCGAGCAGAGATAGACCTGCCAGTTCAACTCCACGATGTTGTCCAGCCACTCCTCCTCGGAGGACGTGCTCACGATGAGCCGGTCGCCGGCGAGCTGTGTGAGGCGCGCGTACATCTCGCGCGGCACGCTGTACTTGATCGCCACGATGTTCGGCAGGTCGGCAAGCCGGGCGCAGAGCTCCGGGGTCATGAGGTAGCCGCTGTCGGGGTGGCTCCACATCGCGATGCCGATGTCGAGCGCCTCGCTGAGATGGCGGTAGTACTCGTAGACGGTGTCGTCCGGCGGCGAGACGAAGTGCAGGACCGGGGCATGCACCACGATGAAGTCCGCGCCGATGTCCTGCGCGTGGCGCGCCAGCTCCAGCACCGTGTCCAGGTTCTGATCCGAGCACGACATGATCGTCCCGGCCACGCCCGACGTCGCCTCCACCGCGATCTCGAAGGTTCGCTTGCGCTCCTCGACCGACATCGAGAAGAATTCGCCCTGCTTGCCGGAGATGAAGAGCCCGTCGATGCCGAGGTCGCGCGTCCAGTGGCGGATGTTCCGCCGGAAGCCCGATTCGTCTATCCGCAGGTCATCGCCGAACGGGGTCAGGGCCGCGGCCCAGATGCCGCGCAGGTGTGCGCGGGCGAAGTCCTTGGCGTCCTTCTTGTCGTACTTCACACGCCAACTCCCTCGGACCTGTTCGCCTTGGGGCCCAGGCGTTCATTCCTGACGACCCGGACGGGAGCGTAGCAAGGCGGCACATAAGGTCCGATTCGATTTAATGCGCTTCAATATTACGGATCGGAATATGACTGCGATCACTCGCAGGCGTCGGTCGCCATGTCCCGGCCCACACTGCGAAGGTCCTCCAGGAGCGCGGCGGCGGAGGGCCGCAGGTCGCCTGGCGCCCGCATGATCGCGCCCACCGGGCTCTCCGTGCCCGGGAGGCGGACCGGGAGGATCGCGAGCCGTCCGTCCAGCACTTCGCTGCGGACGACATGATAGGGCAACACGCCGATGACGTCCGACTTCTCGAGCAGGACGCGGTTCGTCAGCGCCGACATCGACTCCACGATGTTCTGCGGCAGGCGCAGCTTCTCGGCGGCGAAGAGCCGCTCCAACTGCCGCCGCAACTGGGACTCCGGCACCGGAAGCAGCCAGGGCTCGTGGAGAAGCTCATGGAGCTTCAGCCGCGCGCGTGAGGTCAGCGGGTGGCCGCTGCGAACCGCGAGGCAGGTCCGTTCCAGGTAGAACTCCTCGTAGAGCAGGCCTTCGCTCTGTGGTCCTTCCGGCAGGCGTCCGAGCACCATGTCGAGGTCGCCCATCCGCAAGCGCGGGATCAGGATGTCGTAGGTGCCATCGAAGACCGTGACCGCGACGTTGGGGCGCTTGCGCTTGAGTTCGATCACCGCCCGGGGCAGGAGCCCGGACGAGGCGGCGAGCAGGGTGCCGACGGTGACATGGCCGCCGAACCCCTCGCGCACGTTTTCGAGCTCCTCCGCCGAGTGCCGGAGCTGGGCCAGCACCGTCTTGGCGTGCCGCACGAAGATCTCGCCATAGTGCGTGGGCGCAAGGCCGCGGCTGCTGCGCACGAAGAGCTGGAGGCCCAGCGTCTCCTCGATGTCCTGCAGCGACTTCGTGACGGCCGGCTGCGTCAGGTTCATCTTCTGGGAGGCCTTGAGGATGCCCCCGTAGTCGTAGATGGCCGAGATCAGCTCCAGGTGCCGCAGCCGCAGCTTGCGCGTGATCCGGCGGTCGAGCGGCACGAGAGACATCTGCGATCACCCCAAGGTCCCGCCAGCGTGGCGGCGTGCGAACGATATCGCTGTCAGGAATAATGGGGGAAGCGAATATAATTATCCGTGGGGTGACGACGCCCCTAAGTTGCCCGGCCTGGAGGACGCCGATGGAGCGGACGGTAGGGGTCGTTGGTCTCGGCGCCGTGGGCATGGCCGTCGCGCGCGCCCTCGACGCCGGACTGCCGGGCCTGCGCCTCGAGGCTGTGGCGTCCAGGCGCGCGCAGAGCGCCTCGGCCTGTTGCTCGAGGCTGTCGGGCGCGCCTCGGATCCTCACCCCCCGGGACATCGCGCACACCTGCGACGTCGTCGTGGACTGCGCGCCGGCGGCCGCGTTCCGCGAGATCGTCGAACCCGCGCTGGCGCTGGGCCGCACGCTCCTGACGCTGAGCGGCGCGGCGCTGCTACGGCATCCGGACCTTGTCGATCTGGCCGGGCGGTCGGATGCCGCCATTGTCCTCGCCAGCGGCGCGATCGGAGGGCTCGATGCGTTGCGCGCGGCCGCCGAGGGCGATCTCAGGTCGGTGGAACTCGTCAGCAGCAAGCCGCCGGGCTCGCTGGCGATGTCCGCCTATGTGCGTGAGCAAGGCCTCGATCTGTCGGGCCTGGCCGTGCCGTTGCAGCTCTTCGCGGGCAGTGCGGGCGAGGGCGCCCGGCTCTTCCCGGCAAACGCCAATGTCGTGGCCGCGCTGGCGCTCGCGGGCATCGGACCGGACGCGACGACATACGAACTCTGGGCGGATCCGGCGCGAATGCGGAACGTCCATCGGCTCGCCGTCGAGGCCGACAGCGCGCGGTTCACGCTCGAGATCGAATGCGAGCCCAGTGAAGAGAATCCCGCAACCAGCCGGCTTGCGGCGCTGAGCCTGGTCGCCTCGCTGCGCCGTCTCTCGGCGCCTCTTGTCGTCGGGAGCTAGAATTCCGGCCGGGAATAGCGCGGACCTCCAACGTCATTGGACGGCCATCGCGGGGCGGCGTAGCCGGAACGTCCGCAAGGCCAGGAGCCCGAGTGTAGTGCGAGAGATCAGCCATTTCATCGACGGCGCCGTGTATGTGGGCGCTTCGGGCCGCTACGGCGACGTGATGAACCCGAACACGGGCGAGG
>NZ_JAEUMO010000199.1 GCF_016793285.1 Phenylobacterium sp. | reverse complement strand
CCCTGATCGAACGGGCGCTGGCGGGAGAACTGGCCGCAGCCTAGTGTGCTGGATCTGAAGTTCGCCTGCTTCCGGGTCGGAGCGCCGAGCGAACTTCAGATCCAAAAAGCACACTAGAAACAGATATTTCCCTAGTGTCCTTATCGATTCCGAAGTTCGACTGAGTTCGCCTCAGGCGCCTGCGAACTTCGGAATCGGGACACTAGGCCGGTCCAAGGCCTGCCGCGTCCTAGTCCTCGTCGGAGCCGATGGGCATGCCCGGGGGCGCTTCGGGGCGGCGTCTGGGCTGGGCGAGGACGCGGGCGAGCTCCTCCTTGTCGGCGAGCAAGGCGGCCAACGTCAGGCGGTGCGCGCGGTCCGACGGGTCTGCGCCGGGGGCGGTCTTCAGGCGCGCCGACAGGTCCACGAGCCGCTGGCCGATCTCGGCCCTGGCCGCGGGCGAGACGTCCGGGCGCCGCGTGGTGGCCGCCAGTTCGAGGGCCGTGCGCGTCTGCACGCGGCGCGCGATCTCGGCCAGCCGGCCCGGCGCCGGCGCGAAGGCCTGCGCGATCAGCCGGTCGACCACCTCGCCCACGCCGGGCTGGGCCGCGTCGCGCCGGTGCTGGTCGGTGAGCCGCGCCAGGCGGTCCGGGGCGAGCAGGGCGTCCAGCACCAGGCCCGCGCCCACGTCGGCGGCCGCCAGGCTGTCGAACACCGGCCCGCCCGCGCCGTCGAACACCTCGATGGCGTACTGCCTGTCCGTGTCGCCCGACTGGCCCGACGACAGGAGCGGGATCAGCGTCTCGGGCGTGTCGAGGACGTCCGGCGCCAGCGCCGCGAGCAGGCCCGCGAGCGCCGCGCGCTGCCGGTCGGCCGGCACGACCCTGGCGACGGCCGCCGGATCGCCCTTCACCGCATAGCTGAAGTCGACGCCGCCCAGCACCTTCGCGGCGGCTTCCAGTTGATAGCGGTGCAGCAGGTAGATCGGCGCATACTTGCGCTTCAGCGCCTGCGCCGCCTCGCCAGGCCGCAGGGCCTGCGGGCCGAACGCGGCGATGGCGGCCTTGCGCACCGCCAGCACGCGCGCGAACTCGGCCACCGGATCGGCGCCGTCGTCCCAGATCGCGGCGTGCGGCTGGCCCGTGCCGACACCGCGGGCGTCCTGGTCGGTGATGTAGCGCAGCGTGGCCTGGGCCCGGGCCGCCTTCGCCGCCGGGTCGCCGTCGCCGTAGAGCCAGTCGACGATGAAGCGGTCCCACGCCCCGACGCCGACGCCGTAGGCGTCGCTGAGGTCGATCCGGCCGTTCGTCAGCTTCACGCGCGGCGCCGGATAGTCCATCACCGAGGCGCGGTCCTGGCTGGACGCCGCGAAGTTGTGCGCGAAGCCCAGGCTGTGGCCGACCTCGTGCGCCGCGAGCTGGCGGATGCGCGCCAGCGACACCTGGATCGGATCGTTCGGCCCGCCCCGGCCGCTCTCGTCGGCGCCGACCAGGCCCTCGAAGATCAGCATGTCCTGGCGCACGCGCAGCGAGCCCAGCAGCACCGAGCCCTTCACGACCTCGCCGGTCCGCGGGTCGGCCACCATCTGGCCGTAGGACCAGCCGCGGGTGGCGCGGTTCACCCAGTTGATGACGTTGTAGCGCACGTCCAGCGGGTCGGCGCCCTGCGGCATGATCTCGACGCGGTAGGCGTCCTTGTAGCCCGCGGCCTCGAAGGCCCTGGCCCACCACTGGGCCCCTTCCTGCAGCGCGGTGCGGATCGGCTCGGGCGCGGCGCGGTCCACGTAGAAGACGATGGGCTTCTTCACCGGCGAGACCGCCGCGGACGGGTCGGTCTTCTCCAGCCGGAAGCGGCGCGCCCAGCGCTGGACGATGTCGCGATCCAGGGGGGCGGCGTAGTCCATGACCAGGGCGTCGAAGGCGCCCGAGCGCGGGTCGAACGCGCGCGGGACGAAGCCCGGCTCCGGCAGCTTCACCAGGCTGTGGCGCACGGTCAGGGTGATCAGCCGGGGATCCGGCGCGATGTTGCGGGTCTCGGGCCCGGGCGTATCGGACGTGAAGGTCTGCAGCGCCTCGAACTCGACGTTCTCGGGGAACACCTTCACGGCCGCCGGGTCGGCCATCGTGAGGTCGCCCACGGGCTTGAAGCCCTGCTCCCCCGCCTGCTTCATCGCGTCGGCGACGCCGATCGCGTCGCGGGTCAGGAACGACGAGACGTCGACCACCAGCCCGCCGTCCGGCAGCGTCTGCTCGATCTTGCCCGACCAGACGACCGAGCTCGCGAACGCCTCGCGGGCGGCCGCCTGCTCGGCGGCGGGGGCGCCGGCGGCGCGGAAGCGCGGGTTCTCGAACTCGGCCAGCACCCGCCCGCCGACGCGGCGGAACGCCAGCACCTGGGTATCGCCCAGCCGCGCGCGGTCGAGACCCACGGGCGCCGAGCCCAGGCCGGTCTTCAGCGCGCTGACGTAGAGGTAGCGCCCCGCGACGCCGTCGGCGCCCGGCGACGGCAGGGCCAGCAGGATCCGGCCCCTGGCGGCGTCGACATAGACCGGGACCAGCCCCTCCTGGCGGCTCAGCCCCGCGATCGCCTCCGGCGGCCCGGGCGGCGCCTTGGCGGCCAGGGCCGCGGGCGACCACGACAGCGCCGCGCCCGCGGCGGCGGCCAACCAGATACGCTTCACAGTGCAATCCCCCGAACGGTCCGGGCGGCAACCTAGCCGGGCGCCGGGACGGCATCCAGTCGCAAGGCCGGGGCATTCGGCCCGCCCTGTCAAACGGGCGCCACAAGCTCACGCGAGGGTGATGCGTTGACGCTGCGAGCGTCCCTTGACGTAAACGGAAAGGGGCGTAGGTTGGTTATCAACGATAATACGAGGGAGGCAAGATATGCCCACGGACCTGCGTCGTCCGCTGCGGACCTATACGATCCGCCAGTTGTGCCTCGAGTTCAAATGCACCCCGCGCGCCCTGCGCTTCTATGAGGACAAGGGCCTGCTGAACCCCGCGCGCGACGGGATGAACCGCGTCTATTCCTACAAGGACCGCGCCCGGCTGCAGCTCATCCTGCGCGGCAAGCGCGTGGGCCTCTCGCTCTCGGAGATCGGCGAGATCCTCGACCTCTACGAGGCCGACGAATCCGGCGTCCAGCAGGCCGCCAAGAGCCTGCGCAAGTTCAAGGAGCGCATCGTCGCCCTGGAGCAGCAGAAGAAGGACATCGACGACGCCATCGCCCAGCTCGAGGCGGGCATCGCCGACATGGAAAAGCGCCTCACCGCCACGCGCCCCGACCTGCTGCCCCGCGCCGAGGCCTACGACCAGACCATGCGCCGACAGCTCGACGGCGCGGACGCTTAAACGCATCTCCACTGGACGTCATGGCCGGGCTTGTCCCGGCCATCCAGACGCGCTGACGCTTCAGGGCTAGCCCTGAACCAGCGGCCATGCGTAATCACGACCAACGGTGTCTATGGATGGCCGGGACAAGCCCGGCCATGACGTTCCTAGAAGGTTGGTTCGCATGCCCTACCAGGCCCCCGTGCGGGACTACGTCTTCCTGCTGCGCGACGTGCTGCAGCTCGAGCGCTACGCCGACCTGCCAGCGTTCGCGGACGCCTCGATGGACACCGTCGAGGCGATCCTCGAGGAGGCGGGCAAGTTCACCTCGGAAGTGCTCGCGCCGCTGAACGGCGTCGGCGACAAGCAAGGTTGCACCTGGAGCCCGGACTTCACCGTCAGGACGCCGAGCGGCTTCAAGGACGCCTACGCCCAGCTCGTGGCGGGCGGCTGGCCGGCCCTGGGATCCGACCCCGAATACGGCGGCCAGGGCCTGCCGCACGTCGTCAACCTCGCCTTCTCCGAAATGAGCAGTTCGGCGAACATGGCGTTCTCCATGTACCCGGGCCTGACGCACGGCTGCTATTCGGCGATCCACGTCGGCGGCACGCCCGAGCAGAAGGCGATGTACCTGCCCAAGCTGTGCTCGTTCCAGTGGGCGGGCACCATGAACCTGACCGAGCCGCACTGCGGCACCGACCTCGGCCTGCTGCGGACCAAGGCCGTCCCGCAGGCCGACGGGACCTACAGGATCTCGGGCCAGAAGATCTGGATTTCGGGCGGCGAGCAGGACTTGACCGAGAACATCGTCCACCTCGTGCTGGCCCGCATCGAGGGCGCCCCGGCCGGCGTGCGCGGCATCAGCCTCTTCATCGTGCCGAAGTTCCTGCCCGACGCCGACGGCAATCCGGGCGAGCGCAACAGCGTCAAGTGCCTGGGCCTCGAAGAGAAGATGGGCATCCACGGCAACGCCACCTGCGTGATCAGCCATGAGGAGTCGACCGGCTTCCTGATCGGCGAGGAGAACCAGGGCTTGCGCCTGATGTTCGTGATGATGAACGAGGCCCGCCTCGGCGTCGGCCTGCAGGGGGTCGCCCAGGCCGAAGCGGCCTACCAGGCGGCCGCCGAGTTCGCGAAGGAGCGCCTGCAGGGCCGTTCCCTGACCGGGCCCAAGAACCCGGACGGGCCCGCCGACCCGATCATCGTCCACCCCGACGTGCGCCGGATGCTGATGGACGCCCGCGCCATCGTCGAAGGCGGCCGGGCCTTCATGGCCTGGACCGCGCTGCACGGCGACCTCAGCCACGCCAGCCCCGACGAAGCCGTGCAGCAGAAGGGCCGCGACTACATGGCCCTGATGACCCCGGTGGTGAAGGCGTTCCTGACCGACCGCGGCTTCGACGTCTGCTCCGACGCCATGCAGGTGCATGGGGGAAGCGGCTTCACGGAACACTTCCCCGTGAGCCAGTACCTTCGCGACGTGCGCATCGCGCTGATCTACGAGGGCACCAACGGCGTGCAGGCGCTGGATCTGGTGGGGCGCAAGCTCGCCGCCGACGGCGGGCGCGGCGTGATGAGCTTCTTCGCGGAACTGGACGCCTTCATCGCCGGCGAGGCCGACCCCGCGATGAAGCCGTTCACCGAGGCGCTCGGCAAGGCCAAGGGCGAGTTGCAGGAGGCCACCATGTGGCTGATGCAGAACGGGCTCGCCAATCCGGACAACGCGGGCGCGGCGTCGACCGACTACCTGCACCTCTTCGGGCTGACGGCGCTGGGCTACATGTGGGCGTTGCAGGCCAAGGCGGCGCTGGCCAGGGTCGCCGCCGGCGATACGGACCCGTTCTATGAGACCAAGCTGGTCATCGGCCGCTACTACCTGGAACGCGTGCTGCCCGAGACGGCGAGCCGGCTTGCGAAGCTGAAGACCGGCTCCGATCTGCTGATGAAGCTGCCGGCCGAGGCTTTCTGAGGTGGGGGCGTTCTGATGGCGACGTTCCGCGCGACGATCGATTGGAGCCTGAAGGCCGGCGAGGACTTCGCGAACGGCCGCTACGGCCGCGGCCACACCGTGAGCTTCGCCGAGCATGCGGTCCCCGCCACGGCCTCGCCGCATGTGGTGGGCAAGTGGGCGCAGAAGGGCTCGGTCGACCCCGAGGAGATGCTGGTCGCCTCCATCTCCGACTGCCACATGCTGACCTTCCTGCACCGCGCGCGGCTGGCCGGCTTCGTCGTCACCCGCTACCGCGACGCCGCCGAGGGGGTGATGGAGAAGACCGCCGAGGGCCGCATGGCCGTCACCCGCGTCGCCCTGCATCCCGAGATCGTCTACGAGGGCCGCCGGCCGACCCCGGCGGAGCGCGACCGCCTCCACCACGAGGCACACGAGGAATGCTTCATCGCCAACTCGGTGAAGACGCAGATCACGGTGGAAGAGGTGGAGCCGGCGGAGGCCTGATGCGCCCCCTCCGGGGAAGCTCGCGCAAGACGGCGTTGCGGCCCCCGGTCTGAAGCCCCCTCCCCACGCTACGCCGAAACGTCAGGCACTGAGGGCCGGCGCCGCCCGTCCGGCTTCGGAGCCTGTGCGAGCAGCGTCGCCAGGCGCGTCTCCAGCGCCGCCGCATCCCGGAGTTCGCACTCCCAGATGGTCTCCACCCGCCAGTCCATCGCCACGAGCGCCTCGCGGGTCTTCGCGTCGCGCGCCCGGTTGCGACCCACCTTCCCCAGCCAGTAGTCGCGGTTCTGCTGCGGCACGCGCGCGCCGCGGGCGCAGTCGTGGCCGTGCCAGAAGCAGCCATGCACGAGGATCGCCACGCGGCGGCCCGGCATGACGATGTCGGGACAGCCCGGCAGGTCCTTGCGGTGCAGCCTGTAGCGTGCGCCGAGCGCGGTCAGCAACCGGCGCACCTTCAGTTCGGGGGTGGTGTCGCGCCCCTTCACCCGCCGCATGACGGCGGAGCGTTTCTCCGGCCCGTAGACGTCCGTTGCCGCGGGCCCGGTCACAGCCCGTCGAACAGCGCCGTCGAGATGTAGCGCTCGGCGAAGCTCGGGATGATGGTCACGACCAGCTTGCCGGCCATGTCGTCGCGGCTGGCCACGTCGAAGGCCGCGACCAGCGCCGCGCCCGACGAGATGCCGACGGGGATGCCCTCGTCCCTGGCGATGCGCCGCGCCATCTGCATGGCGTCGTCGTTGGCCACCTGCACCACCTCGTCCATCACGCCGCGGTCCAGGATCGAGGGCACGAAGCCCGCGCCGATGCCCTGGATCGGGTGCGGGCCGGGCGGGCCGCCCGACAGCACCGGCGAGGCCTGCGGCTCGACGGCGATCATCTTCACCGAGGGCTTGCGCGCCTTCAGCACCTGGCCGACGCCGGTGATGGTGCCGCCGGTGCCGACCCCCGAGACGACCGCATCGACGCGCCCGTCGGTGTCGTTCCAGATCTCCTCGGCGGTCGAGACCTTGTGGATCAGGGGGTTGGCGGCGTTGTCGAACTGCTGCGGCATCACCGCGCCGGGCGTGGCCTCGACGATCTCCTTCGCGCGGGCGACGGCGCCCACCATGCCCTTCTCGCGCGGGGTCAGCTCGAGGTTGGCGCCCAGGATCACCAGCATCTTGCGGCGCTCGACCGACATGCTCTCGGGCATGACGAGGGTGATCTTGTAGCCCTTGGCGGCGGCCACGAACGCCAGCGCGATGCCGGTGTTGCCGGAGGTGGGTTCGACGATGGTGCCGCCGGGCTTGAGCAGGCCCCTGGCCTCCAGCGCCTCGATCATCGCCACGCCGATGCGGTCCTTCACCGAGGCGAGCGGGTTGAAGAACTCGAGCTTGGCGACCACCTCGCCCTTCGGCTTCAGCGCGGCGGTCAGCCGCGGCAGCCTCACCAGCGGCGTGTCGCCGATCAGGTCGAGCACGGAGTCGTAGATCTTGCCCCGGCCGGAACGGCGGTAGCGCGCGGCGTCATAGCCCTTGTCGGCGGTGTCCATGTGGTCTCTCGGGTTTCGGCTGCCCTTGTGGCGGCGACCCTAGGCCCAGTTCGTGTGGCTCGCCAGCGCCCGTGACAGGCGCCGCGCGATCCCGCTCCGCCGGGGTCCGGCCCGCACGGCCCGACCCTGGCCGCTAGGCGGCCTGTCCCGCCCCACTGCGGGAAGGAAGGCGCCCGTCCAGCAAGGGCTCCAGCAGCTCCTGCGCCAGCCACCGCACCACCGGGACCGCCACGCCGTCGCCGGCGACGTGGAGGGCGTTGGTGGTCGCCTTCGGCAGGACGTAGCGCTCGGGCAGGCCCATCAGGCGCGCGGCCTCGCGGGCGGTGAGCAGGCGGGAGCGGACGCGGCCGGCGTCGACCACCACGACGGCCTGGCGCGAGGAGCCCCCGCGCGGCGTGCGCAGGCACCCGGCGAGGCCGTCGAACCGCACCTCGGCGCGCTGCACGCGGCGGCCGTCCTCGTTCCGGGTGCGTCGGAAGACGGCGCCGACCGCGCGACCGGCCACGGCGTCGAGGCGGGCGCGGTGCAGCGGCCCCATCAGCTCCAGCAGCCGCGCGGTCTGGGCCGGCGTGTGCCAGCGCACGGCGCCGTCGGGCTCCAGCACCGAGGCGAGGTCGCTGTTGCGGGGCGGCGGCGCGCTCACCCGCCACCAGACCCAGTGGCGGGCGACGTCCGCCGGCAGCGCCGCGTGGGCGGCCCGCACGGCGCGGGTGTGGAACGGGCTCTCGCCGGCAAGCTGCGGCGGGACGTGGCGCGCCGCCACCACGAACACGCGCGGCCGGGACTGCGGCAGCCGGCTCGCCGCGTCGATCTCCAGCGCGCCGAACCGATAGCCGCGCGCCGCGAGCGCCGCGCCCAGCGCCGCGAAGTCGGCGCCGCCGTGCGAGGTGAGCAGGCCCACGACGTTCTCGATGACGATGATGCGCGGCGCGCGGCCCGCGTCGTCCAGCGCCTCCATCAGCCGCCAGAAACCGAAGAAGGCCGACGAGCGCCCGCCCTGCAGGCCGGCCCGCGCCCCGGCGAGGCTGAAGTCCTGGCAGGGGCTCGACGCCCAGGCGAGGTCGGCGCGGCCCGCCAGATCGCCGGCCGCCAGCGCCCAGACGTCGCCCTGGCGAAAGTGCGCGGGCGCATCGGCGAAGTTGGCGCGGTAGGTGGCGGCCTTGACCGGGTCGAAGTCGTTGGCGAAGGCGCACGTCCAGCGCTCGCCCAGGCCCAGCCGGGCCATGCCGCCGCCGGCGAAGAACTCGTAGAAGGTGCGCGTCGCGGCCACGGCCATGGACGCTAGCGTGATTTGCCGCAAAATCCCGCGGATGAAGACCGCCGCTTCGCCCGCCCTGGCCGCCGCCCTCGCCGCGCTCCTGCTCGCCGCCTGCCAGCCGCAGGATCCGGACGGCAAGCCGGCCCCGCCGCCCGCCGACGCGCCGAAGCCGGCGGCCGCCATCGACATCGGCCAGCCGATCACCGCGCGCGGGACCGAGCCGTTCTGGGCGCTGACCATCGAGGCCGGGACGAAGCTGACCCTGAAGCGGCCCGACCACCCGGACCTCACGGCCGAGGCCCCTGGCGCGGCGATCGACAACGGCCGCGCCGTCTGGGTCGCGAGGACCGCCGACGGCCGGCAGATCACCGTGACGCTCTACGCGAGCGACTGCTCCGACGGCATGAGCGACGCGCGCTATCCGATGAGCGCCGAGGTCGTGATGATGAACGAGAGCCTGCGCGGCTGTGCGGCCAGGACCGCCGAACTGCCCCGCGAAGGCGCCGCCCGCCCATGATGCTCGAACTCCTGGTGGCGGGCGCCATGGTCGTGCTGACCGTGGTGATCCACGGATTCGGGCTGGCGTTGCTGGGCGCCATGCTGAAGCTCGAGCACCTCGATGCCGAGGGCGCCTCGCTCAGCCTCGTGTCGCTGCGCGGCGTCGGCCTGACGATCGGGCTGGTGCTCGGGCTGTTCGTGCTGCACGCGGTGGAGATCTGCCTCTACGCCGCGCTCTTCCACATGCTGGGCGCCGTCCCGGACTTCCGCAGCGCGGTCTATTTCTCGACCACCACCTACGGCGCGATCGGCTACAGCGACGCCGAGATCGACGACTCGTGGCGCCTGCTGGGCGGCATCGAGGGGATCAACGGCGTACTGCTGATGGGCTGGTCCACGGCGTTCTTCGTGGCGGTGATCACACGCCTGATGGTGCGGCGGCGCTAAGACGCTAATCAGTCGCCGATCTCCAGCATCGAGACCTGGCTCGGCCGGTCGGTGCGCTCGCCCTTCGGCATGGCGAAGCCGGCGGTGACGGCCGCGGCCAGCATCACGGCGATGACGGTCTTCAGGTTCATCTCGCGTCCTCCTGCGGGAGGCTCCTCTCGGCGCCGAACGGTCGGGCGCCCTTCGGGGGCTCGGAATGCGCGGGGCGCGCGTGCGGTTCCCGCTTGACCTGCCCCGAGGCAAGGGCGGCACAATGCGGAAAACACGATATGCGAGCGCGCCGGCAAGGCGCCGCAGCACAGGGAGTCCGGCGCATGGAAAAGGCTTTCGACCTGGTCGTGCGCGGCGGCACGGTCGTGGACGGCACGGGCGGCGCGGCCTTCGAGGCCGACGTGGCGGTCAGGGACGGCGTCGTCGCCGCGGTCGGCAGGATCGCGGGGACGGGCGCCGAGGAGATCGACGCCCGCGGCCAGATCGTCACCCCCGGCTTCGTCGACATCCACACCCACTACGACGGCCAGGCCACCTGGGACCAGCGGCTGCAGCCTTCGTCCTGGCATGGCGTCACCACGGTGGTCATGGGCAACTGCGGGGTCGGCTTCGCCCCCTGCCGCAGCGACGACCACGACCTGCTGATCCGCCTGATGGAGGGCGTGGAGGACATCCCGTTCCCGGTGCTGGCCGACGGCCTGCCGTGGAACTGGGAGAGCTATCCCGAATACCTCGACCGGCTGGGCGAGCGGTCGTTCGACGTCGACGTCGGCAGCCAGTTGCCGCACGCGGCGCTGCGCGTCTACGTGATGGGCCAGCGCGGCGTCGACCGCGAGCCCGCGACCGAGGCCGACATCGCCGCCATGGCCGCGATCGCCCGGCGGGCGATGGAGGCCGGCGCCATCGGCTTCGGCACCTCGCGCACGCTGAACCACCGCAGCTCCGACGGCTCGCCCATCGCGACCCTGACGGCCGGCGAGGACGAGCTCACCGGCATCGCCATGGGGATGGCCGCGGCGGGCAAGGGCGTGCTGCAGGTCGTCAGCGACTTCAACGACCCGGTCGAGGAGTTCGCCATGCTGCGGCGGATCGTCGAGCGGTCGGGCCGGCCGCTGTCGTTCAGCCTGCTGCAGAGCCCGCGCCATCCCGACCAGTGGAAGTACATGCTGGAGCAGATGAGCAAGGCCAAGGCCGCCGGCCAGCAGATCCGCGCCCAGGTGGCCACGCGGCCGGTGGGCGTGCTGTTCGGGCTGGAGCTGACGGTGAACCCGTTCATCAGCCACCCCAGTTACCGGACGATCAAGGACCTGCCGCTCGCCGAGCGCGTGGCGCGGCTCCGCGACCCCGGCTTCCGCGCGCAGTTGCTGGCCGAGGAGGCCGCCTCGCGGCAGGCCGCCGGCGCCTCGCCGATGCGCTCGTGGGAGCGCTTCTACCTGCTGGGCGAGGACAGTCCCGACTACGAACCCACGCCCGACCACTCCATCGCCGCCATCGCGCAGAAGACCGGCAAGGCGCCGCACGAGATCGCGCTGGACCACATGCTGGACGGCGGCCCGGGCGGCGGACGCGGCCTGCTCTACCTGCCGCTGCTGAACTACGCGAACGACAACCTCGACCACGTCTGGACCATGCTGGGCCACGACTGCGTGGTGCCGGGCCTCTCCGACGGCGGGGCCCACGTCGGCATGATCTGCGACGGCAGCTTCCCGACCACGAACCTCGTCCACTGGACGCGCGACCGCGCCCGCGGCCCGACGCTGACGCTCGAGCGGATGATCAAGGCCCAGTGCCGCGACACCGCCGAGACGGTCGGCCTGTTCGACCGGGGGCTGGTCCAGCCGGGCTTCCGCGCCGACCTCAACGTCATCGACTACGCGCGCCTGAAGCTGAAGGCGCCCAGCGTGGCCTACGATCTGCCGACCGGCGGGCGGCGCCTGATCCAGCGCGCCGACGGCTATACGGCGACCATCGTGGCCGGCGACGTCACCTACCGCGACGGCGAACCCACGGGCGCCCTGCCCGGCCGGCTGCTGCGCGGCGCCCAGGCGGCGCCGACGCGGCTGGCGGCGGAATAGGAGGCGGCGATGAACGCGATAGCCCCGGAGTTCCGGCCCCAGGTCCTGGAAGCGTCGTGCGAGTGGACGGCGAAGGACGTGGCCGATCCCGCCCGCTGGACCGAGCGCCTGTCGCCCGCCGAGGTGGACGAGCTGGAGGCCGCCGTCGCCCACGCCGCGGCGCGCTCCGACAACTTCATGGAGATCGGCAGGGCGCAGTTCCCGTTGCCGACGCTGGGCGCCCGGCTGAAGGAGATCGAGCGCGAGCTGATCGAAGGGCGCGGCTTCGTGCTGATCCGCGGCCTCCCGCGCGAGCGCTGGACCAACGACCAGATGTGCCTGGCCTACTGGGGACTCGGCATGCACCTGGGCCGGCCCTGGCCGCAGAACGCCAAGGGCCACCTGCTGGGCGACGTGACCGACCACGGCAAGCAGTCGGGCGATCCGACCGTGCGCGGCAACGAGATCGGCCTCGTCGGCCTCGACTTCCACTGCGACGGCAGCGACCTCGTGGGCCTGATGTGCCTGCAGACGGGCGTCTCGGGCGGGCTGTCGGCCGTCTGCAACTCGGTCGCCCTGCACAACCGGCTGGTCCGCGAGCGCCCCGACCTCGCGGCCGAACTCTACAAGCCCCAGCCGTTCGACTACCGCGGCGAGCAGCCGCCGGGGCGGCCGGGCTGGTATCCGATGCCGATCTTCACCGAGCTGAACGGGCGGCTCTTCATCCGCCTGATCCGGCCCTACGTGCTGGCCTCGCAGCGGCACGAGGACGCCCCGCGCCTGACGCCCGCGGCGGTCGAGGCGCTGGCCTGGATGCAGGACATGGCCGAGGGCGGCGAGTACTCGGTGATCATGGACTTCCAGCCGGGCGACATGCAGTTCATCAACAACTTCCACGTCCTGCACGGCCGCACGCCCTACGAGGACGACCGCGCCGCCGGCAAGATCCGCCACCTGAAGCGCCTGTGGCTCGAGACCGAGGTGCTGGAGGCGCGGCCGGCGCAGTTCGTGAACCGCATGGGGACCCACTGGGCGAAAAACCTCACCATCAGCCGCATGGACGCCAAATGAGCCTGGTTCTCCGCGAAGACCGCGACGGCGCGGCGATCCTGACCCTGAACCGGCCCGACAAGCTGAACGCGCTCACCGTCGCGCTGTTCGGCGAGCTCGACGCCCACGTCCGCAGGATCGCCGGCGAGACCGACAAGGTGGGCCTGGTGGTGCTCAAGGGCGCCGGCCGCTGCTTCTCGGCCGGCCACGACCTTTCCGACATCGCCGCCGGCGAGAAGCTGCCGGAGCCGTTCTTCCAGTCGAAGGTGATCGAGCGGCTGGCCGACCTGCCGCAGCCGGTGATCACCGCCGTCCACGGCCACTGCTACACGGGCGGGCTGGAGCTGGCGCTGAGCGGCGACATCGTCTTCGCCGCCGAGGGCGCGCGCTTCGCCGACACCCACGCCAAGTGGGCGCTGACGCCGGTCTGGGGCATGAGCCAGCGGCTGCCGCGCCGGGTCGGGACCTATCGCGCCCGCGAGCTGATGCTGACCTGCCGCACCGTGATGGGGCCCGAAGCCGCGTCGATCGGTCTGGCCGACTTCTGCGTCCCCGACGCCGAGTTCGAGAGCCGCCTCGCCGAGCTGTGCGGCCAGGTTCTCGCCAACTCTTGGTTCAGCCACCGCGCCAACAAGCGTCTCCTGCTGGAGACCGACGGCATGGCGCAGAAGGACGGCCTGGCCCACGAGATCTTCCGCGGCGCCGGCCGAGGCCCCGACATGGAGGCCCGGATCGCCGGCTTCCAGAACAAGACGTTGAAGCAGGGCGCGTAGCGCCCACCTCCCCCGGCGCGGCAGCGGCGGGAGGAAGACTAGGCCGGCTCGTACAGCCGCGCCGGGCGGTGGGCGCCGTGGACGAAGTCCTCGGTCTCGCGCACGCAGGCCAGGGTCGCCACCATCTTGCGGAAGTTCCGCTTCTCGACCTCTTCGCCGATCACCGCCTCGTAGGCCCCCTGCAACTGGCTCAGCGTGAAGCGCGGCGGCAGGAGCGCGAACAGCGGCTGGACCTCCCGCGCCCGCGCGCCGAGCGCCGCCAGGGCGCGTTGCAGGATCGTCGCATGGTCGAACGCCAGCTCGGGCAGGGCGTCCAGCGCGAACCACTGCGCCTGCGCCGCATCGGTGTCGGCCGCCAGCCGCAGTTCGTCCGACGCCAGCAGCGCCAGGTAGGCCACCGAGATCACCCGCTCGCGCGGGTCCCGCCCGGGCGCGCTGAAGTTCCCGAAGTGGACCAGGACCTCCGCCTCGACGCTGGTCTCCTCCCTGAGCTCGCGCCGGGCGCAGGCGTCGAGTTCCTCGTCCGGCTGGAGGAAGCCGCCGGGCAGCGCCCAGGCGCCTTTGAACGGCTCGCCCGCCCGCTCGATCAGCAGCACGTGCAGCGCCCCGCGCCGGAGCGTGAACACCGCGATGTCCGCCGCCACCGCGGGGTGGGGATAGGCGTAGGTGAAGGCCATCTTTGTGTATTGACGACACTAAGTCGTCCCTGCTAAGTGTTAATGGCACACTAAGTTGTGCTGTACGCCTGTCAACGAGGGTTCCTTCAAGATGCCTCTCGCCTGTCCCGTCAGTCGCTTCCGTATCGACGTGATTCCCCACGGCCGCGCCGCCATCGGCGTCTCCCCATGCCCCGGCGCCGACGACCTCGGCGCGGTGGCGGCATTCCGGCCGGACGCGATCGTCACGCTGCTGTCGGCGCACGAGCAGAGGCTGATCGGCCACGCCGACCTCCCGGAGACCCTGGCGCCGCTCACCCCCCAGTGGCACCAGGTTCCCATGCGCACGAGCGCCGCCCCCGACGCGCGCTTCGAGCGGCTGTGGAGCTACGCGGGCCATCGGCTGCGCGCCATCCTGCGCCGTGGAGGACGGGTGCTCCTCCACTGCGACGAGAGCGGCGTGCGCGCGCGCCGGGCGGCCGCCCGACTCCTCGCGGAGTTGGGCGCGTCGTCCGGCGAGGCCGCGGCCCGGACCCTCATCCAGGCGACGCCCGCCCACCGCCCGCTGGCGGAGCACCACGTCGCGGGCCGCATCCTGGGCGGCCTGGTCGGCGGCGCGCTGGGCGACGCGATGGGCTACCCCGTCGAGTTCCGGTCGCGCGCGCGGATCCACGCGGCAGGCGGGCTTTCGACGCCCGCGCGCCTGGTGGTCAGCGACGACACCCAGATGACGCTGTTCACCGCCGACGGCCTGCTGAGCGGGCTGGCCCTGGGCGGTCCGCCGTCCCGCGACCGCATCATGGCGCGCATCCGCCACGCCTACCTCGCCTGGTTCCGCACCCAGCGCGAGGACTGGACGTCGGCCGCGACCGGACTCAGCCAGCACCGCGAACTGTGGGCCGTGCGCTCGCCGGGGAGCACCTGCCTGGCCGCGCTCGGCGCCGGCGCGCGCGGCACGCTGGGCGCGCCCGCCAACGACTCCAAGGGCAGCGGCGCGGTCATGCGCATCGCCCCGCTCGGCCTCGTGCCCGCCATCGACGCCGACGCGGCGTTCCACTTGGCCCACGAGGTCGCCGCCCTCACCCACGGCCATGCCGGCGGCCGCCTCAGCGCCGCCGCGCTCGCCGGCCTGCTGCGCGACCTCCTCGACGAAACGCCGATGACCACCGCCCTCGACCGCATGGAAGCGCGCCTCGCCGGCGTGGCCGACGGCGGCGACGTGCTGACCATGGTGCGCGACGCGCGCCGGCTCGCCGCCTGCGAGGGCATCGCGGTCGAAGACGCCGTCGCCGTGCTGGGCGAGGGCTGGAGCGGGGACGAGGCGCTGGCCATCGGCCTCTACGCCGCCCTGCGCGCCGACAGCTTCGAGGAGGCCGTCCGCTTCGCCGCCGAGCACGACGGCGACAGCGACACCACCGCCGCGATCGCCGGCCAGATCTGGGGCGTCCTGTACGGCGTCGACGTGACCCCGCACGCCTGGGTCCAGCGCCTCGACGTGCTGGAGGCGCTGGGCGACGTCGCCGGCCGCCTGCTCGCCCACGCCGCCCGCGAGGCCGCGCCCGCGCCGCAAAGGGTGCTCGCGCCGGTCTGACGATCCGTCCGGCCGTCCACAGGAAAGCGCGGAGAACGCCGGGACCAAAACCGGAACGTGCGCTGGCGCTCCCGCGCGAGCCACGTCATACAGGCCCGATGCGCGCCGCTCTCGCCGAGGCCGAAGCCCGTCCGACGGACGCCGCCCCCCTTCGCGCGGCCCGCGACGTCCTGCGCCGGGTCTTCGGCCACGACGACTTCCGCGGGCTGCAGGCCGAGGTGATCGCCGAGGTGGTGGGGGGCCGCAACGCGCTGGCGGTGCTGCCCACCGGCGGCGGCAAGAGCCTCTGCTACCAGATCCCCAGCCTGATGCGGCCCGGCCTGGGCCTGGTGGTCTCGCCGCTGATCGCGCTGATGACCGACCAGGTCGCGGCCCTGGTCCAGTCGGGCGTCGCGGCCGCGCGCCTGGACAGCAACATCGAGCCCGAGGCCAGGGCCGAGACCTGGCGGCGGATCGAGGCGGGCGAACTCGACGTCCTCTACGTCTCGCCGGAGGGGCTGATGCAGCCCTGGATGCTGGACCGCCTCGGCCGCATCCCGCTGGCGCTCATCGCCATCGACGAAGCCCACTGCGTCAGCCAGTGGGGCCATGACTTCCGGCCCGAGTACCGGATGCTGGGCCGGCTGGCGGACCTGTTCCCGGGCGTCCCGCGCCTGGCCGTCACCGCCACCGCCGACGCCCGGACCCGCGAGGACATCCGCGCCGAACTGCGCCTGACCGAATCCGCCGAGTTCGTGGCCAGCTTCGCGCGGCCCGAGCTGATCCTGTCGGCCGAGCGCAAGCGGGGCGGCGCGGAGAAGCGGGTGATCGACCTCGTCGCCGCGCGGCCGGGCCGCTCGGGCGTGGTCTATGCCGGATCCCGCGACAAGACCGAGAAGCTGGCCGAAGCCCTGCGCGGCGCCGGCGTGCCGGCCGTCGCCTACCACGCCGGCCTCGACAAGCGGCTGCGCGAGACGCGGCTGGAGGCGTTCCTCGAGGCCGACCATGCGGTGATGGTGGCGACCATCGCCTTCGGCATGGGGGTCGACAAGCCCGACGTCCGCTTCGTGATCCACGCCGATCCGCCGTCGTCCATCGAGGCCTACTGGCAGGAGATCGGCCGCGCCGGTCGCGACGGCGAGCCGGCCGAAGGCATCACCCTCTACGGCGCCGCCGACATGGCCTGGGCGCTGAAACGCGTCGCCGAACGCGACATGGACGAGGCGGCCAAGCAGGTCCAGGCGCGCAAGGTGCGCCAGCTCTATGCCCTGCTGGACGGCGCCGGCTGCCGCGCCGCCACGGTGCGGCGCTACTTCGGCGAGGAGGGCGTCGAGCCCTGCGGCCAGTGCGACCTCTGCCTCGGGACGGTCGAGACCGCCGACGCCACCCAGGCCGCGCAGAAGGCGCTCTCGGCCGTCCACCGGCTGGGCGGCCGCTTCGGCCGCGGCCGGGTGGTCGACCACCTGCTGGGCAAGACCAAGGACCCCAGCGACTGGGAGCAGGGCCTGTCGACCTGGGGCATCGGCCAGGAGCTCTCTGCGTCGCAGTGGAAGGACCTGACCGAACAGCTCCTGTTCGAGGGGCTGCTGCGCGAGGATCCCAACGACGGTCGCCCGCTGGTGGGCCTGGGCGACCCCGAGGCCGTGCGCGCCGTCTTCCGCGGCGAGCGGACGGTGGCGATGCGCAGGCATCCCGAGGGCGAGAAGGCCGCGCGCGGCGGCAAGAGCGGACGCAAGGGCCGCGAGGCCATGGCGGTCGCCGCGTCCGACCAGCCGCTGTTCGAGGCGCTGCGGGCCTGGCGTGCGGCCGAGGCGAAGGCCCAGCACGTGCCCCCCTACGTCATCTTCCACGACCGCACCCTGGCCGAGATCGCCGCCGCCAGGCCCGGCGGCCGCGCGGCGCTCGCCCGCCTCAACGGCGTCGGCGAGGCCAAGCTCGCCCATTACGGCGAGGCGGTGCTGGAGGTTGTGGGGTCCTTCGCCGGCTGACCGACTTCCCCGCAGGCGCAACCCCGCCTAGACGTCCACCTCGGCATCGAGCGCATTCTCCTGGATGAAGTCGCGCCGCGGCTCCACGAGGTCGCCCATGAGGCGGGTGAACATGTCGTCGGCGTCGTCGGCGTGGTTCACCCTCACCTGCAGCAGGGTGCGGGCCTCGACGTCCAGCGTGGTCTCCCACAACTGCTCGGCGTTCATCTCGCCCAGGCCCTTGTAGCGCTGGACCGAGAGGCCGCGGCGGCCGTTGTCCATCACGGCGTTCACCAGGTCGAGCGGGCCGCGCACCTTGGCCGTGCGGTCCTTGCGGGTGAAGGTCGCCACGCCCGAGAAGGTCTCGCTCATCTTCGCGGCGCGCTCGGCCAGGCGCCGCGCGTCGGCGGCGTGCAGCAGGAGGTCGTCCAGCACCAGCTTCTCGGAAACGCCCCGCTTCACGCGGCTGAAGGCGTAGCCGCCGCCGGCCGCCGGCTCGCCCGACCAGGCTCCGTCGCCTTCCTCGGCGTAGAGGTCCAGCCGCCCGGCCGCGACCGCCACGTCCTCGGCGTTGCCCAGCAGGCCGGCCAGCGCCGCCTGCTCGATGGCGAAGGCCGGGGCGCGGGTGGCGAGCCGCTCGATGTTGGCCTTGGCGCCGCGGGCCTCGCGGACCAGCGCCAGCAGGTCCGCGCCCGTCAGCCGCTCGCCGTTGGCGAGGTCCAGCGTGGCCGAATCCGTGCCTTCGTCGATCAGGTAGACCTCGAGCTCGGCGTCGTCCTTCAGGTAGCGCACCGACTTGCCCTTGCTCGCCTTATAGAGCGGCGGCTGGGCGATATAGAGGTAGCCCTTGTCGATCACCTCCGGCATCTGCCGGTAGAAGAAGGTGAGCAGCAGCGTGCGGATGTGGGCGCCGTCGACGTCGGCGTCCGTCATGATGACGATCTTGTGGTAGCGCAGCTTCTCGATGTTGAAGTCGTCGCGGCCGATACCCGCGCCCAGCGCCGTGATCAGCGTGCCCACCTGCTCGGACGACAGCATCTTGTCGAACCGCGCGCGCTCGACGTTCAGGATCTTGCCGCGCAGCGGCAGGATCGCCTGGTTCTCGCGGTTGCGCGCCTGCTTGGCCGAGCCGCCGGCCGAGTCGCCCTCGACCAGGAAGATTTCGGACTTGGCCGGGTCCTTCTCGGAGCAGTCGGCGAGCTTGCCGGGCAGCGAGGTGATGTCGAGCGCCGACTTGCGCCGGGTCAGTTCCCGGGCCTTGCGGGCGGCTTCGCGCGCCGCCGCCGCCTCGGCGATCTTCTGCACGATCATCCGGGCTTCGTTCGGGTGCTCCTCGAACCAGGTGGCGAGGCCCTCGCCGACGAGGTTCTCCACCGCCGGGCGCACTTCCGAACTGACCAGCTTGTCCTTCGTCTGCGACGAGAATTTGGGGTCGGGCACCTTCACCGACAGCACGCAGGTGAGGCCCTCGCGCGCGTCCTCGCCCGACACCGAGACCTTCTCGCGCTTCGCCGCGCCCGAACTCTCCGCATAGCCGGTGATGATCCGGGTCAGCGCCGAGCGGAACGCCGCCAGGTGCGTGCCGCCGTCCCGCTGCGGGATGTTGTTCGTGAAGCACAGGACGTTCTCGTGGTAGCCGTCGTTCCACCAGAGCGACAGGTCCAGCTCGACGGTGTCCTTGCGCCCCCTCACCACGATCGGCGTCTTGATGAGCGGGGTCTTGGCCTTGTCGAGGTGGCGCACGAACGCCTCGATGCCGCCCTCGTAGCTCATGACCTCCTCGAACGGCTCGGCGCCGCGGTGGTCCTTCAGCCAGATGGTCACGCCCGAGTTCAGGAAAGCGAGCTCGCGCAGGCGGTGCTCCAGCGTCTTCAGGTCGAAGTCGATGAACTTGAAGGTGCTCAGCGAGGGCAGGAACGTCACCTCGGTGCCGGTGAGCGGCTGGCCGTTCTCGCGCATCGGCGACTTGCCGGTGACGACCAGCGGCGACACCGCGTCGCCGTGCCGGAACTCCATCTCGTGGACGTCGCCGTTCCGATGGATCTTCAGCTTCAGGAACTCGGAGAGCGCGTTCACCACCGACACGCCCACGCCGTGCAGGCCGCCCGAGACCTTGTAGCTGTTCTGGTCGAATTTCCCGCCGGCGTGGAGCTGGGTCATGATGACCTCGGCCGCAGAGACGCCCTCGCCCTCGTGGATGTCGGTGGGGATTCCGCGGCCGTCGTCCGTGACGGTGCAGGAGCCGTCGGCGTTCAGGATCACCTCGACGCGGGTGGCGTAGTCGGCCAGCGCCTCGTCGATGGCGTTGTCCACCACCTCGTAGACCATGTGGTGCAGGCCCGAGCCGTCGTCGGTGTCGCCGATGTACATGCCCGGCCGCTTGCGCACCGCGTCCAGGCCCTTCAGCACCTTGATCGAGTCCGCGCCGTACTCGGCCGCGCCGTCGCCCCCGTTGGCCTGGGGATCTTGGCCTTCGGGAATCTCGTTGTCTTCGCTCATCACGGGTCCGGTTGAATCGGGCTGGAGCGTCCGCCTGGACGCAGGTCCCGACCTCGAAGGGGGTGAAGGCGCCGCCCGGTGGATCGAGGGAGCGCCGCCGACGGTCGTTCCGCGACCGATTCTCGTTTCCGAATATAGGGGTTCGCGCGGCCTTATGCACCTCCCGCGTACGCGTGTACGCGCGCGAG
>NZ_JAEUMO010000191.1 GCF_016793285.1 Phenylobacterium sp. | reverse complement strand
CTCCCGGCCTGCGCTCTCTCTTCGGCGCATGAGCCAGTCTCCCCTGACCCGGTGCGAGTGGCGCGGCATGGCCGGCGACCCGCTCTACGAGGCCTACCACGACGAAGAGTGGGGCGTGCCGGAATACGACAGCCGCGCGCTGTGGGAGAAGCTGGTGCTGGACGGCTTCCAGGCCGGGCTGGCATGGATCACGATCCTGCGCAAGCGCGACGCGTTCCGCGCGGCCTTCGACAACTTCGATCCCGAGAAGGTGGCGCTCTACGGTGAGGCCGACCGCGCCCGGCTGATGGCCGACGCCGGCATCGTGCGCTCAAACGCCAAGATCGACGCGGCCATCTCGAGCGCGAAAATCTATCTGGAGATGCGCGACCGCGGCGAGGACTTCTCCGAGCTCTGCTGGGGTTTCGTCGGCGGCAAGCCGGTGCAGAACCGCTGGAACGCGTTCGGCGACGTGCCGGCGCAGACCGAACTGGCGGTCGAGGTGTCGAAGGCGCTGAAGGCCAGGGGCTTCAAGTTCGTGGGCCCGGTGATCGTCTACGCCTGGATGCAGGCCGTCGGCATGGTCAACGACCACTTCACCTGCTGCTTCCGCCACGACGCGGTGAAGAAGCTGGTGCGATGAAGGCGGCAGTCGTTCTAGCGATCGCCCTCCTGCTGGCCGGTTGCGAGCACATGTATGGCGCGGTTGATGCTGCGTCGATCAACGCGCAACTGATCGAGCAGGCGCGGCGGGCGACGGCCGGCGAGCACATCTCCGTCGACGGCATGACGCCGACCGTTCTGGATCGCGGGCGCGTGTGGGTGATCCATTTCGAACGGCCCGATCCGAATGTGCTGGATGGTGGCGTCGCGGTGCTGATCAACAAGAAGACGCGCCGCGTCGAGGGCATCGCGAACGATGCCTAGAGGCCCAACCCTCACGCTGGAGAAGGCGTTCGTTGACGGCCATGTCTGCGGTGTAGACGAGGCCGGGCGGGGGCCGTGGGCCGGGCCGGTCTATGCGGGCGCCGTGATCTTCGATCCCAGGAAGCGGCCGCCGAAGGGGCTGGACGACTCCAAGAAGCTGACCGCCAGGGCGCGCGAGGGGCTGGAGGGCGAGATCAAGACCAAGGCGCTGGCGTGGGGCGTGGGGTTTGCCACCGTCGAGGAGATCTGGGAGCTCAACATCCTGCACGCCGCGGGGCTGGCCATGTGCCGGGCCATCGAGGCCATGGCCGTGCAGCCGAAGTACGCGCTGGTGGACGGCAACTACCGCTTCAAGCTGCCGTGCGAGGTCAAGACGGTGGTGGGCGGCGACGCCAAGTCGAAGTCGATCGCGGCGGCGTCGATCCTGGCCAAGGTGGCCCGCGACCGGCTGATGACCGAGATGGATGCTCGCTACCCCGGCTACGGCTTCGCCAGCCACAAGGGCTACAACGCCCCGATCCACATGGAGGCGCTGGTCACCATGGGGCCGTGCGAGATCCACCGGCGCGCGTGGCGGCCGGTGAAGCTGGTGCTGGCCGGCATCGACCCGCGCAACATGGAGCCCGAGCAGGGCGAACTGGCGTTCGATTGACGCACTGAATCAAGATTGACCGCCGCGGGGCCGGCGCGCGCCCTCGCGGCCATGAGCGACTTCGACGACATCGCCCGCACCCTGCGCTTCCAGGGCGGCATCTGCGCCGAGATGGGCTCGGCCTTCTACGGCGTCTTCATGAACCGGATCGCCGACGACCTGGAGGCCGGTGGGCCGAGCCGTGAGTTGGCGGCGCGCTGGACCGGGCGCGACGCGCGGGCGCTGTTCATGGACGCCGTGCCGATCCGGCTCGCCAACACCTTCAACCACCTAGCCATGACCGGCGAGGCGCCGGCGCTGAGTGCAGCCTGGCCGCGGCCGGATGCGCCGATCGACGCCGAGGCGGCCTGGGCGGCGGCGCGCGAGGCCATCGGGCCGCACTCCGCCGCGCTCTCCGCCTTCCTCGACCACGAGCCGCAGACCAACGAGGTGCGGCGCTCGGCGGTGCTGCTGGCGGGCTTCCTGACGCTGGCGGCGGAGA
>NZ_JAEUMO010000179.1 GCF_016793285.1 Phenylobacterium sp. | reverse complement strand
TCGTCGGGCGCGGGCGCCAGCGGCGTCGGGCCATAGCGTCCCATCAGGTACTCCATGATCGCAACGGACTCGATCATCACCACGTCGCCGTCCTCGATCGCCGGGATGTAGTTGGCCGGATTCACCGCCAGGAACGCCGGATCCTGGACCGGGGCCAGCATGTCGACCTGCCGCACGCGATACGGCAGGCCCATCTCTTCCAGCACCCACACCACCCGGATGGATCGCGAGGTCTGCCCGCCCCAGACGGTGATCATGGCTCCGATCCTCCTTGCACGCCGAACCGCTTGCATATCGAAATCGGATGAAGGCGCCAAGACGGACGCCGGAGCATGCTACGATCCCTGGCGCGCCGAGCCGAACGGACCCGACCTTGCCGACGAAACACCGCATCTTCACGACCAGCTTCGCGAGCGTTTACCCGCACTACGTCGCCAAGGCGGAGCGGAAGGGTCGCACGAAGGCCGAGGTCGACGAGATCGTCCGCTGGCTGACCGGCTTCACCCAGGCCGAGTTGGAGGCGCAGATCGCCAGGAAGTCGGACTTCGAGACCTTCTTTGCCGAGGCGCGGCCGAACCCGGCGCGCCACGCGATCACCGGCGTCGTCTGCGGCGTGCGGGTCGAGACGATCGAGGAGCCGCTGATGCGGGAGATCCGCACCCTCGACAAGCTCGTCGACGAGCTCGCCAAGGGCAAGGCGATGACGAAGATCCTGCGCGCATGAGCGAGCGCGGCGAGCGCGACACGGAGACCTCGCGGCCGGACCTGCGGGTCGAGCTGTTCGTCGCGGACGTGGCGCGTTCGACGGCCTTCTATCGCGACGTCCTGGGCTTCGCGGTGCTGCGCGCAGCGCCCGGCGGCTACACCTCGATCGGCCGCGACGGCGCAGTGCTGGGCCTGAACGCGGCGGCCCAGCTTCCCGAGAGCCACCCTGCCCGCCCGCGGCCGGGCCACCCGGTGGGGCTGGGCGTCGAGCTCGTGGTCGTGGTCGAGGACGTCGCGGCCCTGCACGCGCAGGCGTCCCAGCGGGCCGAGGTGTCGGCGCTGGTGGCGCAGCCATGGGGGCTGACCGACTTTCGGGTGAGCGATCCGGACGGCTACTACGTGCGGATCACGGGGCCGTCCGGCTCGCGGTGAGCATCGCTGGAAGCTACTCTGCCGCCAGCGCCTCGATCTCGGCGGCAGAGCAGCCGAACTCGGCCAGCAGCGCGCGGGTATGCTCGCCGATGCCGGGGGCCATGCGCGGCTGGAACTTGCTCTCGCCCTCGATCTGGAACGGACTGTCGACGGTCCGCAGCCAGTGACCCTCGAACTCGGGGAAAAGGCCGTTGGCCTCGATCTGGCCGTCGCTGAAGTGGTCGTAGATCGTGCCGACGATCCCGAAGGTGACGTCCCCGTCCGACAGCGCCTGGGCCCAGTGGGCGTAGGGTTGGGCGGCGAACAGCGCATCGAAGCGGCGGACCAGTTCGGGGCCGTTCATCAGCCGCGCTTCCGGCGTGGCGAAGAGCGGATCCTCCAGCCACTCGGCGTGGCCCACCGCCTTGGCCAGCAGCGGCCAGTCGCGTGCCGGGTTGGTGCTGGCGATGATGAAGTGGCGGCCGTCGGCGGTGGCGTAGATCTCGTTCAGCGCGCCGCGGGCGCCGCGCGGCGGGCGCTCCATGAGCTCGTAGCCGCAGAGCGCGGCCTGCACCTGGCAGCCGTTGGCCCAGAGTCCGTTCGCGAGCAGCGAGGTCGAGACCTCGGACCCCTCCCCGGTCATCTGGCGCTTGTAGAGGGCGGTGACGATGGCGCCGTACATGGCCATGGCGGTCGGGTGATCGCCCATGCCGGGCATGGAGACACCGTGCTCGGCCTGTGGATTGGCGCGGACCATGTCCATGAGGCCGGACCGCGCCCACCAGACGGTGGCGTCGAAGCCGGTGCGGTCGCGCTCGGGGCCGTGCTCGCCGTAGGGCGAGAGCGAAGCGTAGATCAGGCGCCTGTTGAGGTGCATCAGGTCCTGGGCGCGGATGCCCAGGCGCTCGCGGGCCGGGAACGGGGTGTTGGTGATGAAGACGTCGGCCTGCTTGACCAGCGTCTGCAGCACCGCCTGCGCCTCGGGCCGGCGCAGGTCGAGCGCGAGGCTCTCCTTGTTGCGGGAGTCGAGCGCCCAGAAGTAGTCGATGTCGTCGGGCGTGCCGCGCAGGCGGAAGAGGTTGCGGTAGGCGTCGCCGATGACCGGCGGCTCGACCTTGATGACGCGGGCGCCGTAGTCGCTGAGCACCGTGGCCGCGGCGGGGCCGGCGATGAAGCTCGCGCAATCGATGACCAGAAGGTCGCTGAACAGACCCTGCGACATGGCCGCCTCCTCCTGAATGGCGTGGCGGCCTTCGGCCGCTTCTCCGCGGGAGCATGACGCAGGATTGCCCGGGCGTCAGTCCAGACGGCTGCCGACGAGTCGTCTCCGGCCATGCCCGGCCTGCCGCTGCGGTCTAGTCCCGGTTCGGCGCGCCCAAGGGGAAGTAGGGGCGGAAGTAGCGGGCTTCATCGACGCAGCGGGCGAAGGACGGGCGCGCCAGCAGCCTGGCGCGGTAGGCGCGGACGTTCGGACAGGCCTCCGGGATCCGGTGGACCCAGTCGGCGTAGAACAGCGAGGACGACGCGGCCAGGTCGGCGAGGGTGTAGGCCTCGCCCGCGGCCCAGGCGCGGCCGTCGGCGAGGTGGTCCTCCAGCCACGCGTAGGCCCGGTCCAGCCGCTGGGCGGCGAGAGCCAGGCCGTCCTCGCTCTTCATCGGGATCTGACCGAGCTTGCTGGAGACGGCGACCTGCATGGCGTCCATCACGTGGATGTCGAAGAAGCGGTCCAGGAAGCGCACGTCCAGCGCCGCCATCGGGTCGTCCGGGATCAGGCGCACCGGGCCGGGATGCCTGAGCTGCAGATATTCGACGATGATGCTGGTTTCGACGACGTGGCGGTCGCCGTCGAGCAGCATGGGGAACTTGGCCAGCGGCCAACGGCGCAACCATTCGGCGGCGTTGTCAGGCGTGTCTGGGCCGATCTCGCGGAGCTCGAACGGGGTGTCGTTCTCGTAGAGGGCGATGAGCGCCTTCTGCGTGTAGGACGAGAACGGATGGCCGTAGAGCGCGAGCGACATCGGGAACCTCGGATTGGGGCTCCTATCCACTTGCATATTGCAATCGGTAAAGGCAAGCGCGGGATCGCCGTGGCCGTTCACGCTTTCACGCCGCGGACCGCGTCCCTATGATCGCGCTTCGCCGCCGCGCCGCCAGGAACCGCCCGTGACCAACGCCACCGCCCGCAAGTTCGGGCACCCGAACACCCTGGTCGCCGAGACCGAGTACTGGCTGGTGCTGGTGCGGCCGCAGCAGCCGACCTTCGGCGCGCTGGTGCTGGTCTGCAAGGAAGCTGCGACGGCGTTCTCGGACCTCTCGCCGGGCGCCTTCGCCGACCTGAAGACCGCCGTCGACGGCATCGAGGCGCTGCTTCGCCATACTGTCGCCTACGAACGTATCAACTACCTGATGCTGATGATGGTCGACCCCGACGTGCATTTCCACGTGCTGCCGCGGTATGCCGGCGAACGGACGCATGGCGGCCACACCTTCACGGATGCAGGCTGGCCGGGGCCGCCCGCCCTTGCGTCGCACGTCGCGCTGAGCGAGGAGGAAGCCTCCGCGCTGGCCGCCGACTTCGCCGCCCGCTGGCGCGCCTGAGTTTCCGAGGGTCCTTGTTGAGCCACGTCGACCGCTATCTGCTCCGGCTGGCCTTCTGGCCGATGGTGGGCGCGACCGGCGTCACCCTGCTGGCGCTGCTGCTGGAACGGACGCTGCGCCTGCTCGACTTGCTCTCGGCCTCCAGCGACCGGTTCGGTTTCGTCGCGCAGCTCGCGGTGAACCTCGTGCCGCACTACGTGGGCCTGACGCTGCCCGCGGCGTTCTTCCTGGCGCTGGTGATCGTCGTGAACCGGATGAACCAGGCCTCCGAGGTGGACGCGTTGCTGGCGGCGGGCGTCTCGCTGACGCGGCTGGCGGCGCCGTATCTCTGCCTGGCTGCGGCGCTGGCGGCCGTGAGCCTCGTGGTGTTCGGCTTCCTGCAACCCTACAGCCGCTACGCCTACCGCGCGGTGCTGCACACGGCGCAGAACGCCGGCTGGAACGGGCTGGTGCCGGCCGAGACCATCCTGTTGCCGTCGAAGGACCTGACGATGACGACGGACGCGGCCGACGCCGCGGGCCAGCAGCTCAGCCGCATCTTCATCCGCCGGATCACCGACAAGGGCCGCGAGGAGGTCACCACCGCCGGGATGGCCGAGGTGCGGCGCACCGCCGACGGCAAGAACGTCCAGCTCAAGCTGAAGAACGGCCAGCAACTGCGCTACAACGAACAGGGTCGGCCCGAACTCCTGAGCTTCAAGGACTTCACCATGCAGTTGCCGATCCAGGGGCCGGCGAAGCTGCTGCGCGCCCGCGGCGGCGACGAGCGCGAACTCACCCTGTTCGAGCTGGCGGACCAGGCCGAGAGCGGGAACACGGTGATCCCGAAGGCGACGCTGCTGGCCGAACTCTATGGACGCCTGGCGCGGGCCCTGGTGCTGCCGCTGCTGCCGCTGCTGGCCGTGCCGCTGGGGATGGCGGCGAAGCGCAGCGGGCGCGCTCCGGGGATCATCGTGGGGGGGCTGCTGCTGCTGGCCTTCTTCCACCTGGTGCAGTTGGGCCAGGGCCTGGCGGAGACCGGCCGCGTGCCGCCGGAGGTCGCGGTGGGGGCCCCGTTCTTCGGCTTCGCGGCCATCGCGTTCACGGTGTTCATCACCAGCCGCAAGCGGCCGGGCGAGACGCCGATCGGGCGGCTCACGGAGTTCATCGGCAGCCAGGTGGCCAAGGTGCGGCTGAAGCGCGCCGGCGCCGCGACCGGGGCGCCCGCGGCATGACGCTGCCCTCCTACCTGATGAAGCTGATGGGATCGCGGATCCTGGCGGCGCTGGCGGTGCTGGTCGGCATCCTGCAGATCCTCGACCTGCTCGACGTGACCACCGAGATCCTCGACCGCAAGCTGGGCGCGGCGGGCGTGGCCTACTACGCGTTGCTCAGGCTCCCGCGGCTGATCGAGCAGGCGGCGCCGCTGGCGGCGCTGGCGGGATCGCTCTTCACCTTCGCCAAGCTGGCGGGCGACAGCGCGGTGACGGCCATGCGTTCCACCGGCATCTCGGCCTATCGGGTGACGATGATGTCGATCCCGGCGGTGCTCGTGCTGGTGCTGGCGCAACTCGCCATCGGCATGGCGATCGCGCCGCGCACCGACTCCATCCTGTCGGAGTGGTGGCAGAAGAGCACGCCGAAGGACCCGACGAAGATCGTCGACCCCCTCACCTTCCGCGTCGGCGACGAGATCGTGGTGGCCGTGCCGCGCGATCCGGACGGCCGCAGCCTGGAGAAGGTGACCATCTATCGCCGCGATCAGACCGGACGGCTCGTGCAGAAGACCGACGCCCAGGCCGCAGTCTACGAGAACGACCGCTGGCGGCTGATCGAGCCGCGGTTCGAGACGCTGGGGACCGGCAGCATCTCCGAGGGCCAGGCCCGGTCGATGGACTGGAGCGAGAACCTGAAGCCCGGCGACATCCGCACGCTGGCGGCGGGCCAGACGACCGTGACGCCGGCCGAGGCCAGCCGCGCGCTGGCCGGCGGCCTGTCGGTAAGGCCCCGCACCTACTATGACACCCAGTTGCAGCGGTCGTGGGCCGCGCCGATCGCCTCGATCGTGATGCTGCTGCTGGCGGCGCCGGTGGCGATGGCGAACTTCCGCGGCGGCGGGGCGACGCTGCTGGTGCAGTGCCTCGCGGCGGGACTGCTCTTCATGGTCTTCGACGGGGCGTTTACGGCGCTGGGCGAGAACGGAGCGGCGCCGCCGATACTGGCGGCCTGGGCCGCACCCATGATGTTCGCCGCGTTCGGGCTGACCATGCTGCTCTACCAAGAGGGATGACGGCCTTGGGGGGCGGTGTCAGCATCGTGCCGGTGAGCTCGAAGGCCGAACTCGACCGGTTCATCCGCGTGCCGATGCGGCTCTCGGCGGGCGATCCCAACTACGTCGCGCCCCTGATGATCGAACGGCAGGAGTCGCTGACCGCCAAGGGCAACCCGTTCTTCGCCCACGCCGACGTGCAGTTCTGGCTGGCGGTGAAGGACGGCCGCGACGTGGGCCGCATCTCGGCGCAGATCGACCGCCTGAACCCGCAGACGAAGGACGGTGTCGGCCACTTCGGCATGATCGCCGCCGAGGACGACCCGACCGTGTTCGAGGCCCTGTTCGCCGCGGCCGAGGCGTGGCTGCGCGAGCGCGGTTGCCGGGCTGCGCTGGGGCCCGTGAACCTTTCGACCAACGAGGAGGTCGGCCTGCTCGTGGAGGGCCACGACACCCCGCCGATGTTCATGATGAGCCACGACGCGCGCTACGCGCCGGGGCGGATCGAGGGCGCGGGCTATTCGCGGGCCAAGGACATCTACGCCTACGTCTGCAGCGTGGCCGACGATCTGCCGGGGCCGATCCTGCGGAGGGTGCGCAAGGGCGCCGCGGACGGCGTCACCCTGCGCCAGCTCGACATGAAGCGGTTCGACGCCGAGGTGCGCACGCTGACGGGCATCCTGAACGACGCCTGGAGCGGCAACTGGGGCTTCACGCCCACCACCGAGGAAGAGACCCAGGCGCTGGCCAACACCCTGAAGCTGGTGCTCGACCCCAGGCTGACCTGGTTCGCCGAGATCGACGGCGAAGCGGCGGGCTTCATGGTGCTGCTGCCCAACATCAATGAGGCGATCCGTGACCTCCGCGGCAGGCTCTTCCCCTTCGGCTGGGCCACGCTGATCTGGCGGCTGAAGGTCAGGGGCGTGAAGACCGGGCGCGTCCCGCTGATGGGCGTGAAGCGGCGCTTCGCGACCACGATGCGCGGCCAGCTCCTGCCGTTCCAGCTCATCGACGCGGTAGCGCGCTCGGCGCGAAAGCTGGGCTATGAGCGCTATGAGCTCTCGTGGGTGCTGGAGGACAACACCGCCATGCGCCGGATCTGCGACGTGGGCGGCGCGAAAGTCTACAAGACCTACCGCCTGTACGAGAAGGCGCTCGCGTGAGCGGGTTTGCGGCCCTGATCCTGGCGGGGTCGCGGGCGGGCGCGGCGGACGCGGTCGCGGCGTATGGCGGGGTTTCGCACAAGGCGCTGATCCGGCTCGAGGGGCGGACGCTGCTGTCGCGGGTGGCCGTGGCGCTGCGCGACGCCGGCGCGGCGCGGATCTGCGTGGTGACGAGCCATCCGGACGTGCGGGTCGAGGCCGCCGTGCTGGGCGTCGAGGTGCGCGACGAGGAGGCCGGCCCCAGCTTGAGCGTGAAGGTGGCTGGCGAGCACCTGGGGACGCCGCTGCTGGTGACCACGGCCGACCACGCGCTGCTGGAGGGCGCGTGGGTGCGGCGCTTCGTGGACGACGTGCCGACCGAGGCCGACGTGGCGGCTCTGGTGGCGGCGCGGGCGACCGTCGAGGCCGCGGCGCCGGGAACCGAGCGGACCTGGATCAGGCTCGCCGACGGGCACTGGAGCGGCTGTAACCTCTTCTACCTGGCCAATGCGCGCGCGATGGGCGTGGTCGATCTCTGGCGACGCGTCGAGGCCGAGCGCAAGCGGCCCTGGCGGCAGGCGCGGATCCTGGGGATCGGCATGCTGGCGCGCTACGCCCTGGGCCGGCTGACGCTGAAGGACGCCGCGGCGCGTCTGGGGTCGCTGGCGGGCGTGAGGGCGGCGATCGTGGAGACGCCCTACGGGCTGGCCTCGGTGGACGTGGACAAGGCCGCGGACCTGGACCTGGTGCGGCGGATCGTAGGCGACATCTAAAGCACCGTGCCGAAGGGCGGCCGCCGGTTTCGGCGATAACGATGCGAAATCAAAAACCTAGCGCGCGCTTCCTGATTCCCGGATCGCGCAGCGCGCTCTAGGGCTTGTCCCAGCCCGCGCTGAGGCGGGTGAGGTTGTCGACGTCCTGGGGGAAGTCCATTTCGCCCCACTCCAGGCCCTCGATCGAGCAGACCCTCACGTCGACGCCTGCGCGGGCGAGTTCGTCGATGACCGAGAGATACCAGCGGCGCAGGCCCTCCGGGTGGCTCAGCACCTGCTCGACGCCCGCCCGGAACCTCGCGGCCCCTGCGGGCGAGAAGCGGAGGAATCCGATGCTCTCGGCGTCGTAGGCGGTGATGGTCTTCCCGATGGCCATCAGACGGCCCTGCTCGGTCAGCACCTTCATGTCGTCGGCGTCGTAGGCCGGTTTGCGGTCGATGGTGACGGTGATGTCGGCGACGGCCGCGGAGAGCAGCTTCTCGGCGATGCCCGGGCCGAACAGGGTGTCGCCGTTCAGGACCAGGACTTCGCGGTCGAATTCCTCACGCACGATCCAGCAGGACGCGGTGTTGTCGCTGACCGTGTAGAACGGGTTGAACTGCAGCCGCACCGGCATGGCCAGCCCGAGGCGGGCAACCTCGGCCTCGACCTGGTCGGCGCGGAAGCCGGTGACGATCACCGTCTCCTGCACGCCTGCGGCCTGCAGCCGCAGCAACTGCCAGGCGAGCAGGGTGCGCCCCGAGAGCTCGATGAGGCACTTGGGGCGGTCCTCGGTGAGCGGAAGCAGCCGCTTGCCCTGGCCGGCGGCGAGGATGATGGCGCGATTGGGAGGGGTCACGTGACGTCAGTCTCGAAAGGCCGGCTCTTATGGATGGCGCCTGTGGAAAAGAAAAGGGGGCCCCGAATGTGAAGAGACCCCGCAGGGCGAGCCGCCCGCGAGGTCTCTCCGATGACCTGTCGGCGCGCAACCCTGCGCACCGCCTCGCATCCTACTTCAGGTGGGCGGCCAGGTGCTTGTTCATCTCGAACATGCTGACCTTGTCCTTGCCGCCGAAGATCGGCTTCAGCTTGGCGTCGGCCAGGATCTCGCGCTTGTTCGCGGGATTCTGCAGGTTGTTCTTCTTGATGTAGTCCCAGATCTTCGAAACGGTTTCCCCGCGCGAA
>NZ_JAEUMO010000133.1 GCF_016793285.1 Phenylobacterium sp. | reverse complement strand
AGCCCCATCAGACGCCGCCGCCGCCTCATACGGCGGCCAACGAACGCATTCACGTCGGTCATCGGAATTCCCTAGATTCCCCAGGCTACGCAGGGACTTGAGTACCGGCGGCGCAGCGCCGGCGCGACCGAGCTTGCTCCGAGCGCGGCCGATCGTTTCCCGATCACTCCGAGGGCTGGCCGATCGGACCCGACCGTTCGCCGAGGCGGCGCGCGGCTACGCCTCAGGCCACCGGGCCGCTCCCTCGCCTACGGCAGGGCGTAGGCGATGACGTAGTCGCCCTTGGCGGCGCCCGGCAGGCCGCCGGCGCCGCCGGCGCTGATGACCACGTACTGCTTGCCGGAGGCCGGCGAGACGTAGGTCATCGGCGTGCCCGCGGCCGGCACCGGCAGCTTGCCCTGCCACAGCACCTTGCCCGTCGCGTTGTCGTAGGCGCGCAGGTAGGCGTCGGTGGTGGCCGCGCGGAACGAGACGCCGCCGGCCGTGGCGATCGTGCCGCCGACGCCGAGCGTGCCGATCGGGATCGGCAGGTTGCTCCGGAGGCCCAGCGGCGCCTGCGCCTCGGCCGTGCCGGCGGGCACCTGCCAGACGATCTGGCGGGTCTTCACGTCGACCGCCGTCAGCATGCCGTGCGGCGGCTGCAGGCAGGGCGCGAAGATGGGGCTGAACAGCCAGGTGTTGTCGGCCTCGTAGGCGACCGCCTTCATCGACTGCGGCGGCCGGCCCTTGGCGAGGCTGAGCGCCAGCACCGGCTTCTTCTTCGCCGACGGCGGGTTCAGCTTCACGCTCTGCGGCATGCGCACGTCGCTGAAGATCAGCAGGCCGCGCCGCGCGTCGAAGGCGGCCGAGCCCCAGTTCATGCCGCCGGCGTTGCCCGGATACTGCAGCGAGGCCTGCCTGGCCCCCGGGGGCGTGAAATCGCCGTCGTAGCGCAGGCTGCGGAAGGTGATGCGGCACAGGAGCTGGTCGAGCGGCGTCGCGCCCCACATCATCTTCTCGGAGAGCGCATCGACGCCGATCGTGGGCATCTCCACCGAGTAGGGCTGGGTCCGGGAGAGCCATTCGCCGGGCGCCGGGTCCTGCGGCACGCGCACCTCGACCACCTTGGTCAGCGGCGTCCCGGTGCGCCGGTCCAGCACGAAGATCTGGCCGCGCTTGGTGAGCTGGATCAGCGCCGGCGCCGTGGCGCCGTTCGCCAGCGGGAAGTCGATCAGCATCGGCTGGCTGGGGACGTCGTAGTCCCAGACGTCGTGATGCACGGTCTGGAACTTCCAGCGCTCGCGGCCGGTGGCGGCGTCGAGGGCGACGACGGACGACGAGTACTGCTCCGAGGCGGCCGAGCGGTGCGAGCCCCAGTAATCCGGCGTGGCGTTGCCCACCGGCAGGTAGACGAGGCCGAGGTCGGGGTCGAAGGCCGGCGTCGACCAGACGTTGGGCGTGCCGCGGCTGTAGGTCTGGCCCTCGGGCGGAAGTTTGGTGATGGCGGGGTTGCCCAGGTCCCAGGCCCAGACCAGTTCGCCGGTCTTGACGCTGAAGGCGCGGACCACGCCCGAGGGCTCGGCCAGCTCCTGGTTGTCGGCCACCCAGCCGCCGATGACGACCACGTCGCCGATCACCGTCGGGATCGAGGTCTGGAAGTAGAAGGCGCGCTTGATCGCGCCCATGCCGACCTTCAGGTCGACCATGCCGTTCACGCCGAAGCCCGGGCAGCGCTGGCCCGTCGCGGCGTCGAGCGCGAACAGTTCGGCATTGATGGTCGAGGAGATGATGCGGCGCGCGCAGAGCGGCCCGGCCGGCGCGGCGGCCGTCTTCGTGGCGGGGGACCCAGCGGCGGGGCTCTTCGCGGCGGGGCTCTTCGCGGCGGGCGGCGCCGCGGCGGGCGGCGCCGCGGCGGCCTTGGCGGCGGGGGCTGCGGCGATGGTCGCAGGGGCGGCCTTGGCCGCGGGCGCGGGAGGCGCGTCGTCGCCGACGACGACCGTGCCGCCCTTCACCGCCGGCTTCGCCGCCAGGGCGGCGTCGACCGGGCCGGACAGCGCGACCTTGGGCTGGGTCCCGTCCCAGTAGCCGACGCCGCGGCAGCGGTTCCAGAAGTGCGGCTTCACCTTCGGATCGTGACGCCACTTCTCGCGGCCGCTGTCGGCGTCGACGGCGATGACCACGTTGGTCGGCGTGCAGAGGTAGACCGTGTCGCCCACCTGCAGCGGGGTGTTCTGGTCCTGGCTGCCGCGCTGCGGCTTCTCGCCGGTGCGGAAGGTCCAGGCGACCTTCAGGTCGTCGACGTTCTCGCGGTTGATCTGGTCGACGGGCGCATAGCGCGAACCGCCGGGGTCGCGGCCGTAATAGCGCCAGTCCGACTGGGCGACGGCCGGCGGGGCGGCCGCGGTGGCGGGCGCGGCCACCTCGGCCTGGCCCCAGGTAAAGGTGGCGGGCAGGGCCGCGCCCAGCACGCCGATCGAGAGCACCGACAGCAGCGCCACGGCCGCCGCCGACTGGCCGCGCAGCCGGCCCTTGGGCGAAGCCGGGATCACCAGCAGCACGAACAGGCCGAGCACCGCCGGCGCGAAGAGGCGCGGCAGCAGCGGCCAGAACACGAAGCCGGCCTCCCACAGGCCCCACACGAGGGTGACGGCCAGCGTCGCGGCGTAGACCAGGCCCGCCGCGGGATGGCGGCGCACGAGCATCACGCCGGTGGCGATCACGGCGGCGCCCGCCAGCAGGTAGTAGGGCGAGCCCTGGAGGTAGATCAGCCAGCCGCCGCCCGCGAGCAGCAGGACGCCCACGAGAGCCACCAGGCCGCCGCCGATCGCCGCCCAGATGCGCGCCGGCCAGCCCGCTTCCTTCTCAGTCGCCATGCCCGTTTCCCCGAGTCTCGTGGATGAACCTTAGCAGGGTTTGCGCGTGCGTCATGGGGACTGGACCGGCCGCCCCGGTCGCGCGATCATCATACGCAAATTTCGAAAACAGAAGGGCTCGGGGAGATGTTGAACGCTCGGATGACGACTGGGATTCTGGCCGCCGCCGCCGCCGTGGGCGCGGCGCTGTTCGCAGGCGGCCCGGCCGCCGCCCAGATGGCGCAGAACGACTACGGCAAGCCCGACGCCTGGCTGTGCTGGCCGGGGAAGGCGGGCGACGCCTGCTCGGTCGACATGACCACCACCGTCATCAAGGCCGACGGCTCGTCGAGCGTCGAGGCCTTCAAGGCCGACCCGAAGGCGCCGATCGACTGCTTCTACGTCTACCCGACGGTCTCGAACGACCCCGGCCCCGTCAGCGACATGACCGCCAACGCCGAGGAGCTGAACGTGGTGCGCGCCCAGCTCGCGCGGTTCGGCTCGAAGTGCCGCATCTACGCGCCGCTCTACCGGCAGTTCACGCTGACCGGCCTGCGCGCGGCGATCGCCGGCAAGCCCCTGCCCGGCTCGACCGATCCGGCCACCCGCGCGGTCGGCTATGCCGACGTGGTCGACGCCTGGAACTACTACCTCGCCCACGAGAACAAGGGCCGCGGCGTGGTGCTGATCGGGCACAGCCAGGGCTCGGGCGTGCTGACCCGCCTGATCGGCAACGAGATCGACGGCAAGCCGGTGCAGAAGCAGCTCGTCTCCGCGCTTCTGCTGGGCACGAGCCTGGGCGTCGAGAAGGGCAAGGACACCGGCGTCTTCAAGTCGATCCCGACCTGCAAGAGCGCCAGCCAGACCGGCTGCGTCATCGCCTACGCCACCTTCCGCGACACCGCCCCGCCGCCGGCGAACAGCCGCTTCGGCCGCATCGCGGGCAACCCGGCGATGGAGGCGGTGTGCGTGAACCCGGCGAACCTCGCGGGCGGCAAGGGCGAACTGAAGGCCTACCTGTCGAACTCGGCCGCGCAGATCGCGGACTCGAGCCAGCAGAACCCGCCGTGGGTGAAGGGCAAGGCGAACCCGAAGACGCCGTTCGTGGCGCTGCCGGGCCTGCTGACCGGCCAGTGCGTGTCGAAAGACGGCTTCAACTACCTGGCGGCGCACGTGAACGCCGTCCCGTCCGATCCGCGGGCCGACGACATTCCGGGCGACGTGATGGGCCCCGGCGGCCCGGCGGCGGACTGGGGCCTGCACCTCATCGACGCCAACATCGCCATGGGCAACCTGGTCGACGTGGTGGCCGCGGAGTCGAAGGCCTACCTGGCGAAGAAGTAGCGATCAGCCGGCCAGACCGGCGGGCGTGAGAACGAGGCTGAGCAGGATCAGGCCGATCGCGGGGTAGGCCCATGCGCCCATCCCGCGGAACGCCCGCGCGATGGGGCCACGCCCCTCTTCGTGGACGGCCTTCAGGCGCAGGCTGTAGATCATCACGCCGGTGACCGAGAGGCCGGTCATGACCGCGCCGAACAGGAACCAGACGACCTTGGTGGCGAAGCCGCCCCAGGTCCCGAAGTGGAGCGGATCGGCCATCTCCGAGATCCGCTGGTGGACGCCCAGGTCCTCGCCGCGCGTCACCATCACGACGGCGCCGGTGTCGGGATTGAGCCAGACGGCGTTCGAGCGGTCGCGGACCAGCACGGCGTCGGCCTGGCCCTGCACGACCAGACCCCGCGCGCCCTTCGCCGAGGGGAAGCGCACCTCGGTGATGCGGAGCGTCGGGTAGGCGGCCTGGGCGCGGGCGATGAGGCGGTCCAGCTCAGGCCCGGCGGGCGCCGAGAGCTCGCCCTCGATCTTCGGCGGCTGCGGATGGTCCGGCGCGCGGCCCCCCAGTTCCTCGACCAAGTACCAGACGCCGGTGGCGATCATCAGGGCCACGAACCACAGGCTCCACAGGCCGCCCAGCCTGTGCAGGTCGCCGGTGAGGCGCCGCGCGCCGCCGGTCCAGTGCGGCCGTCGCAGGAAACCGCGCCAGAATTTCTTGTAGGTCACGAGGCCCGTGATCAGCGACACCAGCAGCAGCAGCGCCAGCGAACAGACGATGGGCACGCCGTAGTTCACCGGCAGCATCAGGTGGCGGTGGGTCTGGCGCAGGAAGCGGTGGATGTTGGCCCAGCCGGCATGGCCGGTCACCTCGGCCCGCCAGGGGTCGACGTAGACGCGCTCGATCCGCGACTTGCCGGTGTCGAGCCAGACCTCGGCGGCGAACCAGGGGTCGATGGGCATGTAGACCACCTGCAGGCGGCCGTTCGGAATCTCGGCCTGGGCCGCGGCGGCGATGGCGCCCAGGCTGGCCGGCGGCGCGGACTGCGGCGCGACCCGCATGGCCGGCGTGACCATCCAGTCGAACTCGTGGGCGAACACCGCCAGCGTGCCGGTCGCCAGGACGAAGGTCATGAAGATCGACAGCTTCAGCCCCGCCCAGCTATGCACGACCCACCACAGCGAGCGGCCCTTCGGACGGGTCCGGGCGGCGGGCGGATCGGCGGCGAGGGTCGTCACGGCGGACCCCTAGAACTTGCGGCGGACCTCGACGAACCAGGTGCGCGGCTCGCCGGGGAAGGAGCCGTTGCGCAGGCCGAAGCCGGACGCCGCGTAGGTCTTGTCGAAAAGGTTGTCGACGCGGAGCATGACCTCGCCGAAGTCGAGGGTGGTCGTGATCGAGGCATCGAAGACGGTATAGGGCTTCACCCGCTCGCGGTCGAAGCCGACGCGCTCGGAGACGTACTCGCCGCCGAAGCCGAACGCGGTGCGGATCGCCTCGACCTGGTAGCGCGTCCAGAACCCGACCTTGTGCCTGGGCGCGTTCACGAAGCGGTCGCCGATGGCGTTGGTGATCGCCTGGCCCGGGACCGTGCCGGTGACCTTGGTGTCGTTGTAGCCGTAGCTGAGCGTGAGCACCCAGTCGGGCGTGACGTCGGCCGACAGGTCGAACTCGACGCCCTTGGCCGTGACCTCGCCGATCGGGGCGAGCTGGTTGCGGCCGTTGACCGGCGGGCGGGTGGTGTCGGTCTGCAGGATGTTCTCGCGCACGATCCGATAGACGGCGAAGCCGCTCTGGACGCGGCCGCCCATCAGCGCCGTCTTCACGCCGCCCTCGTACTGCTCGCCCGTGACCGGCGCGAACGGCCCGCCCACCGCCACGTCCTGGCTGGCGGCGGCCTGCGGCTCGAAGGTGTTGGACCAGCTCCCGTAGATCGAGACGTCGTCGCGGGCCTTGAACACCGCGCCCAGACGCCAGGTCAGGTCGTTGTCCTTGTAGGCCACGCCGTTGACCTTGTTGCGGTCCTTGAAGCTGTCGTAGCGCACGCCGCCCACCACGATGAACCGATCGGCGATGGCGACCTGGTCCTGAATGTAGACGCCGGAGCGGCGGCTGGCCGTGGCCGAGCGGGTGTAGGGCCGCGCCTGGAGGCCATAGTTCGCGCCGCTGGTGCGGCCATAGACCGGGTTGGTGATCGACAGGTTCGGGACCGGGCCGCCGCGGGTGGGATCGACCGCCGTGCGCGAGAGCAGGCTGGTGTTCTCCTCGTACCAGTCGCCGCCGACCAGAACGCGGTGCTGGATGGCGCCGGTCGCGAAGTCGGCCGAGAGGTTGCCGCCGAAGGCCAGACCGTCGTTGGCGCGGCGCTGGTCGCGGAACTCCCGGCTGATGGTGTCGATCACGCCGTTGCGGTCGGTGTCGAGCAGGTCGCGCTGCTCGTGGTACTCCTGCGCCTCCTTGGCGTCGAAGTGGCGGACCTGGACATCGCCCTTGATCGGCCCGTCGGGGTTCCAGACCAGCGCGGCGCGATAGACCTCGGCGCTCGACTTCAGGAAGTCGCTCGGCTCGTTGTGATTCCACGAGATGTCGGTGAGGAAGTTGCCGGAGAGATCGACCGGGACGCCGCGCAGGCGGTTGCCGGGCAGGTTCTGGTCGTAGGCGGTGTACTGGGCGGTGAGGTCGAGGTCGTCCGCGACGTGCAGCGTCAGGCCGAGGTCGCCGATGAAGGTCTCGCTGGACGCGCCGCGGCGGAAGCTGTCGCGCTCTTCGTAGAACAGGGCGGCGCGGCCGCTAAGACGATCGGCCAGCAGCGGGCCGGTGACGTCGCCCGAGGCGCCGAGGCGGTCGTAGTTGCCGCCGATCAGCCGGACCTGGCCGCCGAACTGGTCCTTGGGCTTCTTGGTGACGTAGTTGATCGTGCCGCCGGGCGAGGCCGGGCCGTACAGCATCCCCGCCGGTCCCTTGAGCACCTCGACCCGCTCGATGTTGAAGACCTGCGGCACCGAGAAGCCGATAAAGGGGTCGCCGCGCAGGCCGTCGTAGTAGGTGCCCGAGCCGTCCTGGCGGAAGCCGCGGAAGGTCACGCCCGCGTAGGAGAAGAAGCTGACGCCGGAGATGTTGCGGTAGAGGTCGGTGATGTCGCGCGCGCCCTGGTCCTCGATGAGCTGGGCGTTGAGGATCTGGACGGCCTGGGGGATGTCGAGCGGATCGGCGTCGACCTTGCCGACGGTCGTCGTCTCCACGCGATAGAGCCGTTGCGCCCGGCTGGTGACGACCACCTCGTCGACCGTGGCGACGTCGCCGGCCCCGGCGTCCGCGGCCCACGCGGGTGCGGCCAGCACGGACACCGCCGCCGCCAGAACCAGATCGCTACGCATCTCGATCGTCCCCCGATCCGCCGCCGAGTGGCGCGGTGGGGCCGGTACTATTGCGAATAAATCGCAGTCGCAAGCCGATTGAGAGTCATTTGCAATTTGACGCAAAGAGAGGGCCCCGCGTGCGCCGCGGGGCCCTCCGGGTCGCCTGAAGACCTCGCCCCTCCACCACTCGCTCTGCGGCCGGCTTGCGCCGGCCTCGGCGAGCGGTCACCCTCCCGCCGCTGCGCGGGGGAGGTCAGCGGCCGGTGATCTTGCGGCCGGCGAAGATGCCCAGGGCCAGGAACAGCACGAAGCCGATCACGGCCAGGAAGAACAGGAACTTGGCGATGCCGGCGGCGGCGCCGGCGATGCCGCCGAAGCCCAGGGCCGCGGCGATGATGGCGACGACGGCGAAGATCAAAGCCCACTTCAACATGACGCTCTCCTCGAACAGGTATCCAAGGCCTGCGAAACGCCGCCACGGCTCCGCTGTTCCCGCCGCACGATGCCTTGTTTCGCCCCGGGCCCCGCGGCGGGCGAGGCCCGTCCCATTTTTGCCCGGCGAGCGAAAAGCTTCGGTTTTCGCGGGGTCAGGCGTGATCTAAGACCGGCGCAGATGGCCAAGAACCCGGAAAGCCCCCTCGAGCCCTTCAAGCGCGCGCTGGCGCACGCCGCGCGTTCGCTCGCCGAGACGCCGGACCTGGAGATCGTCTATTCGGGCGAGGGGCCGCAACTGTCGGGCAACCGGGCCGTCCTGCCCCACCCGCCCCGCGACCTGACCCCGGACGACGCCGCGCGCATCCGCGGGCTCGCCGACCAGATGGCGCTGCGCATCGCCCACCACGATCCGGCCGCCCACGCCAAGACCCGGCCGGCGTCGGGCGGCGGCCAGCCGATCTACGACGCGCTCGAGCAGGCGCGGATCGAGGCGATCGGCGCGACCGCCATGGGCGGCGTGAAGGAGAACCTGAAGGCGGTGATGAACCACGCCTGGCAACGGCGCGTGTTCAACGAGACCGAGGCGATGGCGAACCCGCCCCTGGCCGACGTCGTGAGCCTGATGGTGCGCGAGCGCCTGACCGGCGAGCCGCCGCCGCCGATGGCGCGGGCGCTGGTCGACATGTTCCGCGACGAGATCGAGGCCAAGGCCGGCGCCGATCTCGACCGGCTGGAAGGCTCGCTGCAGGACCAGAAGGCCTTCGCGCGGATCGCCCGCACCATCATCCGCGACCTGTCGATGGGCGACGACCTGTCCGACGCCCCCGAACAGCAGGACGACGCCGAGGGCGAGGACGAGGGCGAGGCGGAAGCCTCGGAGAACGACGAGGACGGCGACGGCGAAAGCCAGTCGCCGCAGCAGTCGGCGATGGACGAGGACGAGTCGCAGACGCGCGAGGCCGACGACTCCGACAGCCAGATGCAGCAGTCGGAAGAGGACCCCGACGCCGAGGACACCGACGACCCGCCGGAGATGGGCGACGGCGACACGCCGGCGCGGCCCGACCCGTCGGGCGACAACCGGGCGGTGACCTACAAGGTCTTCACGACCGCCCACGACGAAGTGGTGGCCGCCGAGGAGCTCTGCGACCCCGAAGAACTGACGCGCCTGCGCGCCTACCTCGACCAGCAGCTCGCCTCGGTGTCGAACGTGGTGAGCCGGCTCGCCAACCGGCTGCAACGCAAGCTGCTCGCCCAGCAGAACCGCGCCTGGTCGTTCGACCTCGAGGAGGGCCTGCTCGACACCGCGCGCCTGACCCGCGTCATCACCGACCCGACCTCGTCCCTCGCCTTCAAGGAGGAGGAGGACACCGAGTTCCGCGACACCGTGGTGACGATCCTGATCGACAACTCGGGCTCGATGCGGGGGCGGCCGATCATGGTGGCGGCGGTCTGCGCCGACATCCTGGCGCGGACGCTGGAGCGGTGCAGCGTCAAGACCGAGATCCTGGGCTTCACGACGCGGGCCTGGAAGGGCGGCTCGTCGCGGGAGGACTGGCTGAAGGCCGGCAAGCCCGCCCAGCCGGGACGCCTGAACGACCTGCGCCACATCATCTACAAGGCGGCCGACGCGCCCTGGCGACGCTCACGCCGCAACCTCGGCCTGATGATGCGCGAGGGCCTGCTCAAGGAGAACATCGACGGCGAGGCGCTGATGTGGGCGCACCAGCGGCTGATCGGCCGGCCCGAGGCGCGGCGCATCCTGCTCGTCATCTCGGACGGCGCGCCGGTCGACGACTCCACGCTGAGCGTGAACTCCGGGCACTACCTGGAGCGCCACCTGCGCGAGGTGATCGGAGAGATCGAGGCCAAGAGCCCCGTGCAACTGATCGCCATCGGCATCGGCCATGACGTGACCCGCTACTACAAGAACGCCGTGACCATCGTGGACGTCGAGCAACTGGCCGGCGCGATGGTCGAGCAACTGGCCGACCTGTTCGACGAGGAGATCCGCAGGGTCACCCGCAAGAACGCCAACCTGCTGGCGCCGCCGCCCAACACCCAGGGGCCGCAGGGCGGCGCCATGCGGCGCTCGAGCTTCAAGGAAGTGCGGAGGGCCACCGCGTGAGGCCGGCGGCGGGGCTCGCCGCGGGGCTCTGCGCCACGCTGCTGCTCGCCGCCGGATGCGCCACGCCGGTCGCGCCCCTGCCCGCGTCGCCGGTCGCCGTGGGCGCGGCGATACGGGTGGACGCCGAGGCCGTGCCGCTCGATCCGAACGACCCGTCGCGCGACCGCATCGGGGCCTTCGCCTACGCCGGGGGCGTGTCGATCACCTCGCGCGAGACGAGCCGCCTGCACGGCATGTCGGACCTGAAGGTCACCTCCGACGGCCGCCTGCTGGCGATGGGCGACCAGTCGGACATGCTGGAGGCGCGCATCGTGCTGGACGGCGCGGGCCGCCTCGCCGGCCTCACCGCCGCGACGCTGATCTCGCTCAAGTCGCCGGACGGGGCGGACCTGTTCGCCGGCGGCGCGCGCGAGTACGATTCCGAAGGCGTTGCGCGGCTGGCCAGCGGCGAGCTGATCGTGAGCTTCGAGCAGCACGACCGCATCCTCGCCTTCCCGAAGGACGGCGGGGCGCCGCGCGAGGCGCCCCGGCCCGACATCCGCTACACCGACAACAAGGGCATGGAGGCGCTGGTCGCGGCGCCCGACGTGGCGCCCGACGCCTAACGCGGCGGGCTGGAGGACAGTGGCCAAACCTATCTCTGACGCCTATCGAACGCCTGCGTCCGCGACCGCGACCTGCCGCTGGACGGCTCCGAACTGGTGGCCATGGACAACGTGCCGGGCGGCGGCCTCGCCTACCTGCTGCGCTCGTTCTCGCCGCTGCGGGGCAACACGGTGAAGCTGAAGGTGCTGGACCCCGCCGGTCGCCTGGTCGACCAGATGGAGATCGCCCGGCCGCTGACGGTGGACAACCTGGAGGGCCTGGCGGCCGTCGCCCGGCCGGACGGGGCCATCCGCTTCTACCTGATCGCCGACGACAACTTCGGGTTCTCCGAGGGCAGGCCCACGGGCCAGCGGACGCTGCTGATGGCGTTCGACTGGCGGCCGCGGGCGAAGCGGTAGCGACCGACGCGCCTGCCTGGCCTGCCGCAGACGGGAGAGGCGGGAAAGCAAAAGGGCCGCTGTTTCCAGCGGCCCCTTTCGGAAGCGACGAACCGGGCCGGGCGCTCAGGCCGCGGCGGTTTCCGCGAGCTTGGCCTTCACCTGGCGCTTGATCTTCAGCGCGCGGGCCGAGAGCACCTCGTCCTTGGCCTTCAGGAGCACCGCGTCGAGGCCGCCCTTGAAGTCGAGCGTGCGGAGCGCCGCGTTGGTCATGCGCAGGCTGAAGGTCTGGCCGAGCGCATCGGACTGGACCTTGATCGCGACCAAGTTCGGCATGAACCGGCGCTTGGTCTTGATGTTCGAGTGGCTGACGTTGTGGCCGACCATCGGGCC
>NZ_JAEUMO010000117.1 GCF_016793285.1 Phenylobacterium sp. | reverse complement strand
GCGCGCGCGACCGCGGCCGCCACGGCGTCGGCGCGCCGCTTCGAGAGTTCGAGATTCGCGGCCGGATCGCCGGCCGCGTCGGCCAGTCCCAGCACGGTCACCGAGTCGACCTGGCAGGGCCGCGCGGTCCGCGCCGCGGCGGCGATCACGCGCCGGCCTTCGGGCGTCAGCTCGGCCACGTTCGGCTCGAAGTACACCGGGACGTTCATGTCGCGGCAGACGGCCGCGGTCTTCTCGATCCGGCCGCGGCCGGCCTCCATCGTCTGGCACGCGCCGAGCGCCGCGCCCGCGACAACCACGCTCGCCACCACGACCGACCTGCGCATCACGCCCCTCCTGCTTTCACGGCGAAAGGGCGGCCGGAGGGGTTCCGGCCGCCCGTTCTCCAGTCGTTGAAGCCCGCCTTCGCGTCACCGCGGCGAGCCGTTCTCCCAGTAGTACCGGCCGGACGACGGGTCGTAGTAGTAATAGCGGCCGGCGCGCTCGTCGTAGTACTGGCGGCGGTTCGGCGAGGATGCGCCGCAGCCGCCTTCGTCGCGGCAGCCCTTCACGGCGCCCACGGTGCCGCCCACGGCCGCGCCGACCGCGGCGCCCGTGCCGACGCCCACGTCGCCCGAGATGGCGCCGATCGCCGCGCCGCCGAGCGCGCCGAGGGCTGCGCCGCCGAGGGCGCTACGTTCCGTGTGACCGGTGCTGGTGCAGGCCGCGGCCAGAAGACCGGCTCCGGCGATCGCGATAACAGGCTTAAGCATGCCGATAGCTCTCCTTTGGGGTGTCCCCTGGCGGCAAAAACGCAACGCCACCTGAGCAGTTCCCAAGCGGAACCAAGGCCGCGCCCCTCCGTTGCATCGCGGGAACACCTGCAGCGGAGACGAACCGTGACCTCCTACAGCGACCGCGACGACGAGCGCAGCGACCTGCGCCAGGCCTACGAGATGGGCCGCCGCGACGCCCGGCGCAGCCGCCGTCGCCATCCCGTGATCATGACCCTCCTCGTGCTGGCCGCCGCCGTCGGGCTGATCGTCCTGGCTCTCGCGGCGGTGAACGGCTCGTTCAGCACCGCCGGGACGGTGGTCGACCAGAACCTCGCCACGGCCGCGGACCAGGCCGCGCCGGCCGTCTCCAACGCCGCCCAGAGCGCGGGCGACGCCGTCAGGAATGCGGCGAACGGCAAGGCCGGCGACGACGTCGCGCCGAACTGAGGCTAAGCCCGGGGGCATGACGACGAAAAAGAGCGGACCGCGCCGCGACAGGATCGAGGTGGTGGCCAATGTGGCGTCCGGCAGCGTCGGACCGGATGCGCCGGCGGAACTCGAGAAGATCTTCGCCGAGTTCGGCCTCGATCCGCACATCTGCACGCCGAAGACGGGCGAGCTGGGCGACTGCCTGAAGGCCAGCCTGGATTCCGGTCCGGACCTGCTGGTCGTGCTGGCGGGCGACGGCACCATCCGGCGCGCCGCCGAACTCGCCGGGCCGAACGGGCCGCCGATCGCGCCGCTGCCGGGCGGGACCATGAACATGCTCCCCTTCGCCGTCTATGGCCGCCGGCCCTGGCAGGAGGTGCTGCGCGACGTGCTCGGGAACGGGGAGGAGCGCGACCTCGGCGGGGGCTGCATCGACGGCCATCGCTTCCTCTGCGGCGCCATCCTGGGCTCGCCGGCGCGCCTGGGCGCCGCGCGCGAGGCGGCGCGGGCGGGCAAGCTCGTCGAGGCGGCCGGGAAGGCCCGCGAGGCCCTGCAACGCGCCTTCACCGGCCGGCTGCGCTACAGCCTGGACAACGGCGGACGCGAGAAGGCCGAGGCCCTGGTCCTGATGTGCCCCATCGCCTCGAAGGTGATGGACGACGAGGCCGCCGCGTTCGAGGCGGCGGCGCTCAACCCGACCGGCGCGGCCGAGGTGCTGCGCCTGGGCGTCAACGCCATCGTGCGCGACTGGCGGGTGGATCCGGCGGTCGAGAACCGCGCCTGCCGCAAGGCCAGCATCTGGTCGGCGCGGAAGATCCCCGCGCTGCTGGACGGCGAGAGCGTCAGCCTGCCGACCCACGTCGAAGTCGCCTACGACCCGAAGGTCTGCCGGGTGCTGGCGACGCCCGGGGACGTTTCGTGACGTTGCGGCTGGCCCACCTCTCCGACATCCATTTCGGCGGCGAGAACCAGGCCGCCGTGGCGGCGGCGGGCGAGCGCCTGCGCACGGGCGGCTTCGACCTGACCGTGATCTCGGGCGACCTGACCCGCTACGCCGAGGTCTCCGAGTTCGAGGCGGCGGCGGCCTGGCTCAGGGACGTGCCCGAGCCGAGGCTCGTCACGCCGGGAAACCACGACGCGCCCTACCTGGCGTGGGCCGAGCGCATCTTCGCCCCGTTCCGCCGCTACGAGCGGCTGGTGGGGCCCGCCCCCTGGCAGAGCTGGCGCGCGGGCGGCGTGGCGGTGCGCGGCATCAATACCGCCCGCGGCGCGCAACCCCGCCTGAACTGGTCGAAGGGGCAGATCTCGGTGCGTCAGGCGCGGGCGGCCGCAGAGTGGTTCGAGCCCGGCGACGGGCTGCGCATCGTCGTGGTGCATCATCCCCTGATCGAGATGATCGGCGGCCCGATGACCGCGCGGGTCTGGGGGGGCGAGAAGGCCGCGGGGCTGTTCTGCGAGGCCAGGGTGGACCTGGTGCTGTCGGGGCACATCCACGCGCCCTTCGCCTGGCCCTATCCGCACGGCGACCAGCGCACCTATGCGGTGGGCGCCGGGACGCTGTCTGTGCGCGAGCGGGGCGTGCCCCCCGGCTACAACGAGGTCGAGGTCGAGGACGGCTGCATCCGCGTGACCGCCCTCGCCTGGACGGGCTCGAAGTACGAGCCCTATCGGACCTGGGCGCTGGATCGGCGCGCCCAGGACTGAGGTCGTCAGCCGTCAGAGCGGCCCGCCGACGCCGCGGCCACGCACCAGGTGCATGACCAGGGACACCACGAACAGGACCAGGAAGACGAAGAACAGGATCTTGGCGATCCCCATCGCCGCGCCGGCCACCGAAGTGAAGCCCAGCACGCCGGCGATCAGGGCGACCACCAGGAAGGTCAGAGCCCAACCGAGCATGTCGTTTCTCCTCTACAGGCCGTCTGTTCGGCCTGTGGCGAAGGCAACGCTTGCGGAGGAAGCCCGTTCCGCCGCCCGGCCCGCCGGAGGAGCCTACCTGTCGGGCTTGCTGGCGCTGCCGGCCATGAAGGCGCTGACGACGGCGGTGACGACGGCCGGGTTGCGCACCAGCACGAAGGTGGCCGCGGCCGCCGCGCCCAGGGCCATGATCGGGCGCTCCTTGGCCATCACGATCAGCCGGTCGACCAGCGTGGCGTCATCCTGCGGCGGGCCGGGCGGCTTCTTCGGCGGCGTGACCGGCCGCGCCGCGACGACCGCCACCACGACGGCCACCAGGGCGAAGACCCCCGCGACGACCGCCGCCGCCCCGGCCGCGGTCAGCCAGGTCAGCGCCAGCGCGTAGACGGCATAGGACGCGG
>NZ_JAEUMO010000104.1 GCF_016793285.1 Phenylobacterium sp. | reverse complement strand
GACTGGCGCACGCCGCGGCCGACGTCGCAGTGGGCGTCGACCAGGGCGAGCAGGGTCGGGGTGTCCGGGGCCGCCTCGACGGCCACGGCGATGCGGCGCACGACGCTCATGCCGAGCTCGGCGAGCTCGAACAGTTGGGCGCATGCGGCGTCGGTCGCGGACATGAACAAAAAGAGAACACACAAACCCCCGCCCGTCAAGCGTCACGAGGATTCCGGGGCCGCCCTAACCTGCGTCGGGTTCGACCGGCGGCGCCGGCCTCCTGGCGAGACGTGCGAAGAGCATGAAGCCGGCGAGCAGCAGCACGGACGGACCCGCCAGGGCGAGCAGCGCGACCAGGACCGAAAGCGTCTCTTCCATCCGCCCGGGATAGCCCGCTTCCGGGCGATCCCGAGGGATAGGATCCGTATAAGCCCTACGCCTTCAGCATGTCCGGCGTGACGGGCAGGCTGCGGATGCGCTTGCCGGTGGCCGCGAAGATGGCGTTGGTCAGCGCGGGGAGCGCCGGCGGCAGGGCCGGTTCGCCCAGGCCGGTCGGCGGGAAGTCGGTCTTCAGGAACTTCACCTCCACCGGGAACGACTCGGCGATCCGCATCAGCGGATAGTCGGTGAAGTTCGACTGGACCGTCGCGCCGTTCTCGAAGGTGATGGCCTGGTGCAGCGCCCCGGAGACGCCGTCCAGCACCGAGCCCTGGACCTGGTTCAGAGCGCCCGCCGGGTTGATGATCTGGCTGCCGACGTCGGCCGCCACCCACACCTTCCTGACCTTGACCGCGCCGTCCTTGTCCACCGCCACATGGGCCACCTCGGCGAAGTAGCCTTGGTGGCTGTAGTAGCAGGCGACGCCCATGCCTTCGCCCTTCGGCAGCTTGCCGCGGCTGGCCCAGCCGGACATCTCGCCCACGGCCTTCAGCACGCCGCGCATGCGGGCCGCGCCGTAGCGGGCCGGGGCCTCGCCCACCGTGTCCTGCGTGCCCAGGAGCCTGATCTGGAACGCCAGCGGGTCGGCCGAGGCGGCGTGCGCCATCTCGTCGATGAAGGACTGGAACACGAACGACAGCGCGTTCGAGCCGGGCGCCCGCAGCGGCCCGGTCGGGATCTGCGCCGGGATCATCGAGACGTCGTACTTCACGTTGGGTACGAACCGGGCCGGGAACTCGCTGGCCGCCATGCCGGCGCTGGGGCTGGGCTGCCCCTCCGTGTTGTTGGTGAAGCTGACGAAGTGGTCCTGGAGCGCGATCAGGGCGCCGTCCGCGTCCACGCCGCCCTTGAAGAAGTGATAGCCGCCCGGCCGGTAGTGGTCGTGGGCCATGTCGTCTTCGCGGGTCCACAGCAGCTTGACCGGCGCGCCGACCTCGCGCGCGACCCAGGCGGCTTCCACCATGTAGTCGTTGGCCAGCCTTCGGCCGAAGCCGCCGCCGCCGCGGATCATGTGGATCGTGATGTCCTCGGGCTTCAGGCCCAGCGTCTTGGCGGTGAGCTGGCGGCCGGGTTCGGGGTTCTGGGTCGGCGCCCAGATCTCCAGCTTGCCGTCCCTGAACTCGGCCGTGCAGTTCTGCGGCTCGAGGTTGGCGTGGCTGATGAAGGGGTAGCTGTAGGCCGCCTCAACCGTCCTGGCCGACGCCTTCAGCGCCGCGGCCACATCGCCGTCGTTGCGGGCATTGCGCTGCGGGGTTCCGGCGTTGAACGCCGCCGCCTGCTCGTCGAAGCCCCTGGTCGAGAGCTTCGCGGTCGGGTGGTCGGCCCATTTCACGTTCAGCCGGTCGCGGCCTTTGCGGGCGGCCCACCAGCTATCGGCGACCACCACGACGGCGGGCAGCAGGCCCTGGCCGGTCATCCCCTGCGGGAAGAGGCCGTTCGGGTCCCCCTCGATGACGAAGGCCTTCTTCACGCCCTTCACGGACCTGGCCGCGTCGAGGTCGGCGCTCGCCACCTTGGCCCCGAACACCGGCGCCTTGACGATCGAGGCGTACAGCATGCCCGGCCGGCGCACGTCGATGCCGAACAGCGGCTCGCCGTTCACGATCTTCGCGACGTCGTACTGCGGCGTGAACTTGCCGAGGATCCTGTAGGCCTTGGGATCCTTCAGCGTCAGCGACTTCGGATCCGGCGGTGTGATGTTGGCGCAGGCCAGGGCCAGCGACCCATAGGTGCGCTTCTTGCCGGACGCCTTGTGGATCACGGCGCCGGTGTCGGTCGTGCAGTCGCCGGGGCCGCAGTTCCACGCGGTCGCGGCCGCCTGGATCAGCATGGCGCGGGCCACGGCGCCCACGCGGCGCAGCTCGTCCCAGTGCAGCGGGGTGGCCATCGAGCCGCCGGCGAACTGGCGGCCGAACGCCTTGGGATCGTTGTCGGCCTGCTCGATGCGCACGTTCTCCCACGCGACGTCCAGCTCTTCGGCGATGAGCATGGGCAGCATGGTCTTCACGCCCTGGCCCACCTCGGGGTTCTTGGCCGTGATGGTCACCGTGCCGTTCGGCGCCACGCTGACGTAGGCGTTCAGCGGCTTCACCGCATCGTCCTGCGCCTGCGCCTTGCCGGCGAGCGAGAAGCCCAGGGTCAGGCCGCCGGCGCCCACCGACACCAGCACCTCGCGGCGGTTCGCCCCGAACACCTTCAGGACCTTGTCGTGGTAGGTCATGGCTCAGGCCTCCTTCTGGCCGGAGGCGCGCTTGATGGCCGCGCGGATGCGGACGTAGGTGGCGCAGCGGCAGAGGTTGCCGTTCATGGCCTCGTCGATCTGGGCGTCGGTCGGCCTGGGCGTCTGCGTGAGGAGCGCGGTGGCGCTCATGATCTGCCCGGCCTGGCAGTAGCCGCACTGGGCGACGTCCAGTTCCATCCAGGCCGCCTGCACGCGCTTGCCGACGGCGTTCTTCGACATCCCCTCGATGGTGGAGATCTTCGACTTGCCCACCGCTTCGACCGGGATCTGGCACGACCGCATCGGCTGGCCGTCGACGTGGACCGTGCAGGCGCCGCAGGCCGCGACGCCGCAACCGTACTTCGTGCCCACCAGGCCCAGCGTGTCGCGCAGCACCCAGAGCAGCGGCGTGTCGCCGTCCACGTCGGCGCTCAGCGCCTTGCCGTTCACGTTGAGGGTATAGGCCATCGCCCCGGTCTCCGCCCGTTCTTGCGCGGAATCCTACCGCCTGAGCGCCGCGCGGCATAGCGCGCTGTTGGCCCCGGTCGTTCGGTATTTCAACTACATAACGGTGCGAACCCCGACGGCGGAGGCGCCTTCAGGGCCGCGGCACGACCGTCACGACATCCGGGAGTTCGTTCGGGTTGTCGCCCGCACGGGCCGGGAACCGCTCGGCGAGCACGTCGGCGCAGAGGCCGATCGCGGCCTCGAACCCCCGGGCCGGTTCGCCCCGCTTCAGGCCCGCGACGAGGGCCGCCATGGCGCGGTCCCAGGCGTCGCGCGCGACCAGGGCGTCGATGCCATCGTCGGCGATCAGCTCGGCCATCCGTTCCGCCGCCGAGACATAGATCAGGACCCCTGTCCGCTCGCGGGTGGCGTGCAGGTTCTTCGACAGGAACAGCTCCTCGGCCCGCAGCCGCACCCGCTCGCGCTTCATGCCGCGCGGCGTGAGCGCGCGGCGCACCGGCGGGATGGCGACCACGAACAGGGTCACCAGGAAGAGCGCGACCTGCAGCAGCAGCGTCCCGATCAGCGCCGCGCGCGCCGTGGCCTCGCCCACGTCCTCCACCTGGGCCGCGGTCCAGCCGCCGACGACGGCCATGTCGGGCGCGCTCACCTGCAGGCCCGCCATCAGCAGCACCGCCGGGGCCAGCAGCGCCACCCCGGCCGCCCAGGCCAGCGGCGTCGCGTGGTAGTCGGCGCTTTCCTCGGCGACGGCGCAGTAGATCTCGCCCGTGGTCCGCGCCTCAGCCGCGCGCACGGCGGCCTCGACGGCCGCGAACTCCTCGGCGCTGAGCAGAGCCTTCGCCATCACCAGCTCCCGGAGGCGCCGCCGCCCCCGCCCGAGCCGCCGCCGCCGGAGAAGCCGCCTCCGCCGCCTCCGCCGCCGCCCCAGCCGCCCCCGCCGCCGCTGCTCCACCCACCGCGCCGGCCCGAATTCGACAGGATCAGCGGCAGCAGCCACCACAGCCCGCTGCCCCCGAACCGCCGCCGCGCGCCGAAGACCCGGGTCACCCCGCTCAGCACCCAGAACACGATGAAGACGACCAGGATGATCCAGGGGAAGCCCTCGCCGCCGCCGTCCGACGCCGTGGCCCGCTGCTGCGCCGCCTCCGCCGCGGCGACCTGCGCCTGGGCCTCGGCGGGCGGCAGGCCGAGCTGGGCGACGATCGCCTCGGTCCCGTCGACGACGCCCTTCTCCAGGTCTCCCGACTTGAACGCCGGCAGCACCGCGCGCGACAGGATCAGGCTCGACATGGCGTCGGTCAGCACGGGCTCCAGCCCGTAGCCCACCTCGATCCGCACCTTCCGCTGGCTGGGCGCGACGATGAAGATCGCCCCGTCGTCCTCGCCCTTGCGGCCGATGCCCCAGGTCCGCAGGAGCTGGTAGCCGTAGTCCTCGATCTCGTAGCCCTGCAGGTCGGGCAGGGTGGCGACCACCAACTGATGGCCGGTCTTCTGCTCCAGCGCCGCGAGCTCCGCCGTCAGCTTCGCCTCGGCCTGCGGCGACAGGATCTGCGCATCGTCGACCACGCGGCCGGTCAGCGGCGGGAACCTGGGCGCGGCCAGCGCCAGCGCAGGCGCCAGCAGGACGAGGCTCACGAGCGCCGCAGCCGCCCATCTGAAAACCGCCGAGAACACAGAAGCCACGGAACCGCCGCGAGGCCCGCCGGGCCCCTGCTGTGTCCCTCCGCGTTTTCCGTGGTTCATCACTTCGGCGGCGGCGAGCCGGGGGCGGCGCCGGCCGGCGGGGCGGCCGCGGGCGCGGCCGGCGCGAAGTCGACGGTCGGCGCGGACTGCGCCGTCGCGGTGGCCTGGAAGAGCTGCATCGGCTGCGAGGAGCCGTACATGGTCTTGGCCCAGATCACCTGCGGGAAGGTCCGCAGCGTCGTGTTGAAGTCGCGGACCGCCTCGTTGTAGTCGCGCCGCGCGATGGCGATGCGGTTCTCGGTGCCCTCGAGCTGCGCCTGCAGGGCCATGAAGTTCTCGTTCGACTTCAGGTCCGGGTAGTTCTCCTGCAGGACCCTCAGCGGCGCCAGCGCCAGCGACAGGTTCTGCTGGGCCGCGGCATAGCGCTGGAACGCCGCCGGGTCGGTGGTGATGCTGGCGTCGCTCTTCACCTGCATCGCCCCGGCGCGCGCCTGGCTGACGCCGATCAGCACCGTCGATTCCTGGGCGGCGTAGCCCTTCACCGTCGCCACCAGGTTCGGGATCAGGTCGGCGCGGCGCTGGTACTGGTTCTGCACCTCGGCCCACTGGGCCTTGGCCTTCTCCTCCTTGGTCGGGATCGTGTTGATCCCGCACGCGGCCAGCAGCAGCGGCAGCGTGACGAGAAGCGCCAGGCGGCGGACGACGCGGATCATGGGCATCCCTCTTTCTTGAGCCTGCGACTGTGGCGCGACGGTTGATCCGGCGCAACGGCGGCGGCACAACGCAGGCGATGGCGAAGGTGTTGCCCTACTACGCGCCCGGCAGCCTGAGCGCGGCCTACTACGACCGGATCACGGCCGCCGATCCGACCCTCGTGGGCGACGAGCAGGCCTATGCTGGCCTCGCCCCGCCGGAGGGTTCGATCCTGGAACTGGGGGCCGGCAGCGGCCGGCTGACCGCAGCGCTCGCCGCCCGCGGCCACGACGTATTGGGCGTCGACATCTCGCCGGTGATGCTGGCCCAGGGCCACGCGCGGCTGGCGGCGCTCGCGCCCGGCATCCGGGCCCGCGCCCGGCTCGTCCGCGGCGACATGACCGCGCTGGATCTGAAGCGCACCTTCGACCTCGTGATCTGCCCGTTCTTCACCCTGGCGCATGTGCCTGGCGGCGCGGCCTGGCGGAACACCTTCGCGACCGCCGCGCGGCACCTCGGACACGGCGGCCTCGCCGCCTTCCACCTGCCGAAGTCCGGGATCATGCGCCTGCCCGGCCCGCCCGATGCGTCGCGGCCGGTGCTCCAGCTCGCGATCGAGGACGGCCGCCGCCTGTTGCTGTTCGTCCGCGAGCGCAGCTTCCGCGAGGACATCGGCCGCCTCGACCAGGTGATCGAGTACGCCATCGCCGACGCCGCCGGCCGCGTCGTGCGCAGGAGCGCCGAGCGCCTCACCTACTGGTGGACCGACCCCGAGCCGCCGGCGGCCGCCGCCGGTCTCACCCGCGACCGCGACCCCATCGAACTCGGCGGGGTGGGCGAGATCCGGGTGTTCCGGAAGGCGTAGCCCAACCCTCCGCTCAGGCCGCCAGCTCGGCGGGCGTCACCACGGTCACGGACCATTCGGGCTTCGGCGGGCGGGCGCGGATCTTCTCGCCCTTCAGCCAGATGAAGAGCGCCTCCCAGTGGATGGCGCCCAGGACGCCGGCGGTCATCCAGGGATGCGTCAGCCAGGCGCGCAGGAGGTTGCGGTCGCTCAGGTCCTGCCGATGGCCGGTGAAGCCGGCCGCCAGCACCCGGCCTTCGGCGTCGTCCACGTCGACGAACACCTGCACATGGTCGCCCGACTCCCGGGAGAGGGGCGGGCGCATGCGGAAGGCGTAGGAGAGATCCATGTCCATGAACGGCGAGACGTAGAAGCCCTTCTCGCAGGCCTGCTTCACCACCGGAGCCTCGTCCGCCGGGATCAGGTAGCTGTGCCGCTCGCCGAAGGTGTTGTTGACCTCGTAGAGGATGGCGCTGAGCGCGCCGTCGGCGCGGTGGCAGTAGTAGACGGTCAGCGGGTTGAAGCCGAGACCGAGGATCCGCGGCATCGCCAGGATCCTGACCGGCCCGCCGTGCGCGATTCCCGCCGCCGCCAACTGGGCCTCGACCTGCGCCTTCAGCGGGACCTTCGAGCCGTCGCCGTGGGCCCGCTCGCGGAAGCCCGTCAGGTTGAAGCCCTCGAGGGAGAACAGCTTCAGCCCGCGATCCAGAAGGGCCAGCTCGTCCAGGTCCAGCAGGAGCATGAAGATGCGATAGCGCAGCTTGTGGACGCGGGGCTTCAGCCGCGCGTGGGTCACGATCCCCGGATAAAGTCCCGACTTCAGATCAGCGGCGAGCACCTCAGGCCGCCTCTTCCGCCAGCTCAGGCGCGCGGACATGGATGCGGCCGTTCTCGTTCTCGACGCGCCAGGGCCGGCGCACGCCGCCGAGCTGCTCGGCCACCGCCAGGCCCGACTGCAGGGCGTCCTCGTGGAAGCCGTGGCCGAGATAGCTGCCGCAGAACCAGGTGCGCCGCACGCCCTGGATGTCCCAGAAGTCGCGCTGCGCCGCGATCGCCGCGGCGTCGAACAGCGGGTGGTCGTAGACCTCGGTGCGGATGAGCTTGTCCGCCGCGATCTCCTTGTTCGGGTTCAGCGTGCAGAAGATGTCGGGCGCGTTCTTCAGGCTCTGCAGGCGGCTCATCCAGTAGGTCACCGCCCCCTCGCCCGGCGCGTCGCGGCGGCCGATGTGGTTCCAGCTCGTCCAAGCGCGGCGGCGCCTGGGCATCAGCACGCGGTCGGTGTGGAGCGCGACCATGTTGCGGGCGTACCGGAAGCAGCCCAGCAGACGCGCCTCGTCCGGGGTCGGATCCTCCAGAAGCGAGAGCGCCGTGTCGCCGTGGGTGGCGATCACCACCTGGTCGAACCGCTCGCGCGACCCGCCCGCCAGCCGCACCTCGGCCCCGTTGGCGTCGCGGCGGACGCCCGCCACCCGCACGCCCTTGCGCGCCTCGCCCCGGAACGCCTCGGCCAGCTTCGCCACATAGGCGCGGCTGCCGCCCTCGACGGTGCGCCAGAGGCCCCGGCCGGTGATCGTCATCATCCCGTGGTTCAGGAAGAAGCGGATCAGCGAGGCGGCCGGATAGGCGCCGATCTGGTCCAGGGGCGTCGACCAGATGGCCGCGGCCTGCGGCAGCAGGTGGTCGTCGCGGAAGGCGTCGCCGTAGCCCTTCGACTGCAGGTATTCGCCCAGCGAGGTGGCCTTTCGCTCCAGCTCGGGCAGGTCGCGCTCGGCGGTGCGGAAGAACCGGGTGATGTCGGCCAGCAGCCGCCAGAACCGCGGCGAGAGCACGTTGCGCTTCTGGGCGAAGATGCCGGCGATGCCGAAGCTGGAATACTCGAACGCCCCGTCGTCCAGCGACACCGAGAGCGACATGTCGGCATAGACGCTGGGGACGCCCAGGTGAGCGAGCAGGGCCGTGAAGTTCGGATAGTTGCCCTCGTTGTAGACGATGAAGCCGGTGTCGACCGGGACCGGACCGTCGCGGCCGGGCGCCTCGGCGGTGTTGGCGTGGCCGCCCAGGCGGGGATCGGCCTCGAACAGCGTGACGTCGTGCTTTTCCGCCAGGAGCCATGCGGCGGAGAGGCCCGCCACGCCTGCGCCCACCACGGCCACGCTCAGCCGCTCATTCGCACTCATGCCGTCTTCCACCTCTTTGCACGCGACGGGCCCCGGCGTGCTGCCCCACGCCGGATTGCTTAGCAAAGGCTACGGCATCGTCACAGCACTGGATGCGTCCGGACACGGATCATGCTGGTATCCCTGGGCTGGCGGAGGGCCGATGCTGCTTCAACTGGTGCTGGGCGTGCTGGGCGCCATGCTGGTGGTCATGATCGCCGCGTGGGCGTTCGGCGTCGCGCGCAGGAACGGCGGCTGGACCGACGTCTTCTGGACGTGGGGCACCGGGGCCACGCTGGCGGCCGCGGCCCTCTGCGACTTCGGGGCCGGGTCGCCGCCCGGACGCCGCTGGCTGGTGGCGGGCTTCATGATCGTCTGGGGGCTGCGCCTGGGCCTCTATCTGACCCCGCGGGTCGCGGGCCATCCCGAGGACGCCCGCTACGCCGCCTTCCGCGAGGACTTCGGCGACAGGTACGCGAGCCGGATGCTGTTCGTGACCCTGCCGCAGGCGCCGGCGACGGCGCTGCTTTCGCTCTCGGTCCTCCTGGCCGCCCGCGCCCCGGGGGCGCTCGGCTGGCGCGACGCCCTGGCGGCGGCGATCTTCCTGGCCGCGATCGTCGGCGAGGGGGTCGCCGACGGGCAGATGAAACGCTTCCGCGACGACCCCGACAACAGGGACGGGATCATGGACCGTGGCCTCTGGGCGTGGTCGCGGCACCCGAACTACTTCTTCCAGTGGGTGGGCTGGCTGGCCTATCCGGCGATGGCGCTGGAGCCGGCGCGGCCGCTCACCTGGCTCAGCCTGGCCGCCCCGCTCGTGATGTTCGGCCTGCTCCGCTACGTCTCGGGCGTCCCGCCGCTGGAGGCCCAGATGCTGAAGTCGCGCGGCGACAGGTTCCGCAGCTATCAGGCCCGCGTCTCCGTATTCTTCCCGTCGCCCCCGAAACGCCGAGGACCCCGAGTTCCCGTATGAGTCTGATCTCCCTGACCATCGACACCTTCGAAGGCACGCCGCTGCCGGACGTCGTGCGCAAGACCGCGATCAGCCTGCTGGTCGCCAACGCGCGGCGCGAGCACTCCAAGACCGGCGCCGGCACGGAGGCCGCCTTCGCCCGCGACATGGCCGAGCACCCGATCGCCACCCACACCGACGCGGCCAACGCCCAGCACTACGAGGTCCCCGCCGACTTCTTCCTCCACTGCCTGGGCCCGCAACTGAAGTACTCGTCCTGCCTCTACAGGAACCCGGGCGACACGATCGCGCAGGCCGAGGAGCACGCGCTGAGGGAGACCGCCGAGCACGCCGACCTGGCGGACGGCCAGCGGATCCTGGAGCTCGGCTGCGGCTGGGGCTCGCTCTCGCTGTGGATGGCCAGGGCCTACCCGAACGCAAGGATCACCTCGGTCTCGAACTCGGCCAGCCAGAAGGCCTTCATCATGGCCCGCGCGCAGGAGCGGGGGCTGTCGAACCTCGAGGTCATCACCTGCGACATGAACGACTTCGAGGCGCCGGGCGAGTTCGACCGCGTCGTCTCGGTCGAGATGTTCGAGCACATGTCGAACTGGCGGGCCCTGCTGGGCCGCGTCCGCGGCTGGCTGAAGCCCGACGGCCGCCTCTTCATCCACGTCTTCACGCACAAGACGACGCCCTACCGCTTCGACGTCGACGACGAGGCCGACTGGATCGGGAAGTACTTCTTCTCGGGCGGCGTGATGCCCAGCCACGGCCTGATGGCCCAGTTCCCCGACCTGTTCGCCGTCGAGCAGGACTGGCGCTGGAGCGGGACCCACTACGAGAAGACGGCGCTCCACTGGCTGGAGGCCTATGACCGCAACATCGACAGGATCCGGCCCACGCTGCAGGCCGTCTACGGCAGGGACGCCACCCTCTGGCACCGCCGCTGGCGGCTCTTCTTCCTGGCCACCGCCGGCCTCTTCGGCCACCGCGGCGGCACGGAGTGGGGCGTAAGCCACTACAGGCTGAAGCCCGCCTAAGCGGGCTCATCTCGGGGGAGAGACATGATCCGACTGATCGCTACCTACCTCGCCACCGCTCTCGCCTTCGCGGCGGTGGACTACGTCTGGCTCTCGCAGATCGGGCCGCGCGTCTATCACCCGACGCTCGACGAGGTGCTGCGGCCGATCAACGACCCGGTCGACTTCCCGGCGGCGATCGCCTTCTACCTCGCCTACATCCTCGGGATCCTGGTCCTGGCCATCTGGCCGAACCGCGACAGGCCGCTGATGCAGACCACGGTCACCGGCGGCCTCCTCGGCGCGATGTGCTACGCGACCTACGACCTCACCAACCAGGCGACGCTGAAGGTCTGGGCGACGCAGATCACCCTGGCCGACATCGCCTGGGGCACGTTCCTCACCGCCATCGGCGCCACGGTCGGCGGCTTCGTGTTCCGGAAGCTCGCCCGCGCCTGAGCGGCGACGGGCAGGAAGGGTCTGGCCGCTCCCGCCGCGCCCGTGCCATTGTCGTTTTCGAAGATCGGGAACGCCGACGCGGAGGAAACAGGATGAGCGAAGTGATGGCGCGGGCCGCGTGGCTGACGGATCCGCAGGCCGCCGCGATGACGGGCATGACCACGGCGATGTGGGCCCACCAGCAACCGGACAAGCCCGCCGTCGTCGATCCCGACGGGACCGTCGTGACCTACGCCCACCTGAACGCCCAGGCGAACCGGATCGTGCGGCTGCTGCGCGGCGCGGGGCTCGAGGCCGGCGACGCGGTGGCCATCGCGATGTCCAACCGGCACGAGTTCATCGAGGTCTGGGCCGCCTGCCGCCGCGGCGGCTTCCGCATCACGCCGGTGAACTGGCACCTGACCGCCGACGAGATCGCCTACATCCTGAACGACTGCGAGGCGAAGGCGCTGTTCGGCGAGGCGCGCGTGGCGGCCTGCGCCCCGGCCGCGGCCCAGGCGCCCGGCCTGCGCGTGAAGGTCGCCGCGGGCGGCCCGGTCGCGGGCTTCCAGGACTATGACGCGGCGCTGGCGGGCCTCGACGGCTCCGACATCGACGATCCCGTGCTGGGCAACCAGATGCTCTACACCTCGGGAACCACCGGCCGGCCGAAGGGCGTCTTCCGCGCCGCCCCGGTCGTTCCCGTCGCCGGCATCTACGCCCTGCGCGGCTACGACGCCCAGTCGGTGCAGCTCTGCGCCGGTCCGGCCTACCATGCCGCCCCGCTCGCCTTCGACGTCAGCTTCTCGATGGGCGCGGGCGCCACCCTGGTCTTCCTCGACAAGTGGGACTCGGAGGCGACGCTGCGCACCATCCACGACCGCAAGGTCAGCCATCTTCACCTGGTCCCGATCATGTTCCAGCGCCTGCTGGCGCTGCCGGCCGAGGTGAAGGCCAGGTACAGCGTCGGCTCGGTGAAGTACCTGATCCACGGTGCGGCGCCCTGCCCGCCCGAGGTGAAGCATGCGATGATCGAGTGGTTCGGCCCGGTGCTCAGCGAATACTACGCCGGCTCCGAGGGCGGCGCGGGCTTCCAGATCGACAGCCACGAGTGGCTGAAGAAGCCGGGCTCGGTGGGCCGCAGACCCGAACTGCTGGGCTCCAAGATCCTGGACGAGGCCGGCGCCGAGTGCCCGCCGAACGTCGCGGGGACCATCTACCATCAACTGCCGCCCGGGGGCGGGTTCCAGTACTACAAGGACGAGAAGAAGACCGAGGCCAGCCGCATCGGCGACTACTTCACCATGGGCGACATGGGCTACTTCGACGACGACGGGTATCTCTTCCTCACCGGTCGCAGCGCCGAGACGATCATCTCGGGCGGCGTCAACATCTATCCGCAGGAAGTCGACAACGAGCTCATCAAGCACGAGGCGGTGGCCGACAGCTCGACCGTCGGCGTGCCGCACGACGAGTGGGGCGAGCAGGTGAAGGCGGTGATCCTGCTGAAGCCCGGCCACCAGCCCTCGGACGCCCTGGCGCAGGAGATCCTCGACTTCGCCCGGCGCGCGCTGCCCGGCTTCAAGGTGCCGCGCAGCCTCGACTTCGTGACCGAGCTGCCCCGCTCGGAAGCGGGCAAGGTGCAGCGCAACAAGGTCCGCGCCCCCTACTGGGAAGGCCGCGCCCGGCAGATCTAGGCTTCGTAGGCGGCCGCCTTCACCTGCGCCAGGAACCAGTCGACCCCGGCGTCGACGACGCCGCTGCGCCGCATGGACGACACGATGATGCGGTCGGGGATGAACGGCATGCTGAGAACCTGCAGGCCCAGCCTGTCCGCATGCCGCTCGGCCAGCCGGCGCGGGCAGGTGGCGATGCCGTCCGTCGAGGCCACCAGCAGGAGCGCGGTCACCCAGCCGGGCACCGCGCCGAAGTGCGTCATGCGCACGTCCGGCTCATGGCTGGCGGTCTGGCCGGTCTCGGCCGGGTTCCAGGCCCAGATGTGACCGATGCCGCGCCAGGCCTTCTCGTCTATCGCCCCCTTGAGCCGCGGATGGTCCTTGCGCGCCGCCACGCAATACTCGTCGTCGTAGAGCGCCTCGACGTCGAAGCCCGATCTCGCCTTGCCGATGCGGCCCAATGCGAAATCGACCTCGCCACGCTGCAGTCCCCGCACCGCCTCGTCCTCGGTGGCGGGCGAGACGGCGAAGGCGACATTGGGCGCCGCCACCCTCAACCGATTGATCAGCGAGGCGCCGATCAGCGCGGTGACGAATTCGGGCGCGGCGAACCGGAACAAGCGCCGGCTGGCGGCCGGGTCGAACTTCGCCGCCGGCGTCAGCGCCTGACCCGCCAGCGCGATCAGGGCGTCGACCTGCGGGCCCAGTTCGAGCGCCCGCAGCGTGGGCTCGAAGCCGTGCGGCCGGCGCACGAACAGCGGGTCTGCGAAGAGGTCGCGCAACCGGGCAAGCGCATGGCTGATCGCCGGCTGCGAGAGACCCAGCGACTCGGCCACACGGCTCGCGCGGCCGGTCCGCAGCAGCTCGCGGAACACCAGCAGCAGGCCGCCGTCGAGGCGTCGAAGTTTATTAGTGTCGATATCACTCATTCAACGAATTCAGTACGACTGAACTCGGCGACGCGCCACCCTGCGTCGCATGACCCCTTCGCCTCTCCCCGTCGCGGCTCTCGCCATGGCGCTCCTGGCGCCGGCGGCGCACGCGCAGTCGGGGCTCTATTCGCAGGTCACCCTGACCTCGGACTATCGCTACCAGGGTGTCTCCAGCACCAACCGGAAGCCCGCGTTGCAGGGCGTGATCCACCACTTCCGGCCCGACGGCTGGTACGCGGGCGTCTTCGCCAGCCAGGTGGACTACGGCTATGCCGAGAGCCCGAACGTCGAACTCGACGTCTATGGCGGCAAGACGCTGAAGCTGGACCCGAAGACCGACCTGAAGCTGCAGGCGCTGGGCACGATCTTCCCCGACGACCGCACGCCCGGGCCGACGCTGGGCTTCGTCCAGGGCGGCGCCTCGATCATCCGCCGCGAGGGGCCGTGGACCCTGACGGGCCTCGCCACCTACGTGCCGCAGGGCTCCTACGGCGCGGGGCAGGTGTGGCGGGCGGAGGCGGCGGCCGACTACGCGCTCGGCCATGGCGTCACCCTCAAGGCCCTGGCCGGCCATCAGACCACCGAGCGGCGCCCCGACCGCAGCTACTGGAGCCTCGGCGGCGAGGTGCGCTGGAAGGCCGTCATCCTCGAGGCGAGATACCAGGACACCGACCTCAGCCGGCGGGACTGCGGCTTTAACCCCGACATCTGCGGCGCATCCGTCGTGGGCGCGGTCTCCCTGGTTCTGCCGCTGATCCTGTTCTGAGGCTTGGCGAACGGCGCGAAGGCCCTAAGGTCCCCGCCAGCAACTCGTGGGGCCCTATCCAGTGAAGCACATCGTCCTCGCCGCGCTCGCGGCCTTCGCCGTCGCGACGCCGGCGATCCCGCAGAGCCAGCCGACCACCTTCGTCCAGGCCGGGCGCGTCCTGATCGACCCCGCCTCGGGCAAGGTCGAGACGCAGAAGACGCTGGTGATCCAGGGCGGCAAAGTGGCGCGGATCGCCGACGGCTACGTCTCGGAGCCGGGCGGCAAGGTCATCGACCTCAGGACCGCCTTCGTCCTTCCGGGCCTGATCGACAGCCACGTCCATATCACCGGCCAGCAGAATCCCAATTCGCGGCTGGAGGAAGTGACCCAGTCCTCGGCCGAGCAGGCCCTGGTGGGCGCCCGCTACGCGAAGCGCACCCTGATGGCCGGCTTCACCACCGTGGCCGACCTGGGCGCCGACGACGACGCCATCTTCGCGCTCAGGAAGGCCATCGCGCTCGGCGACGTGCCGGGGCCGCGGATCGTCGCGTCCGGCGCGGCCATCTCGGTGCATGGCGGCCACGGCGACGCGAACGGCTTCCGATGGGACATCCTGGAACTGCTGCGGCCGAACGCGGTCTGCTCCGGCGCCGACGACTGCCGTCGCGCCGTGCGCCAGCAGGTGCAGAAGGGCGCCGACGTCATCAAGATCACCGCCACCGGCGGCGTGCTCTCCAACACCGCCGCGGGCCTGGCGCAGCAGTTCAGCGACGAGGAACTGGCCGCCATCGTCGACACCGCCCACCGCATGGGCCGCCGCGTCACCGCCCACGCCCACGGCCTCGACGGCATCAACGCCTTCCTGAAGGCCGGCGGCGACTCGATCGAGCACGGCACCTACCTCGACAAGGACTCCATCGCCCTCTTCAGGAAGAACGGCGCCTACCTGGTCCCGACGCTGATGGCCGGCGACTTCGTCTACCGGGTGGCCTCGGGGCCGAACAACTTCCTGACGCCGGCCCAGTCGGCCAAGGCGCTGGAGGCGGGCCCGAAGATGCTGGACATGGCGCGCCGCGCCCATGAGGGCGGCGTGAAGATCGCCTTCGGCACCGACACCGGCGTCTCGGCGCACGGCGACAACGCCGGCGAATTCGCCCTCCTGGTGAAGGCCGGCCTGACGCCCCTGGAGGCGATCCAGGCCGCGACGGTCAACGCCGCCGACCACCTGCAGATCTCCGCCGACGCCGGCTCGCTGACGCCCGGCCACAGCGCCGACCTCATCGCGGTGCAGGGCGACCCGCTGAAGGACGTCACTCTCCTGACGAAGGTCGGCTTCGTGATGAGGGCCGGCGTCGCGCACAAGGGGCCTTCCCTCCCTTGATGGGGGAGGAAACCAAGCGAAACCATCCGTGTCTTGGTCCCGCCGCAACCGGCGGGCATAAGCCTGCGCCCATGATTCCGTTCATCGACCTCGCCGCCCAGCGCGCGCGCCTCGGCCAGCCGCTGGAGGACGCGATCCTCAAGGTGGTGCGTTCCGGCGCCTACATCATGGGCCCCGAGATCGCCCGGTTCGAAGCCGAACTCGCCGCGTTCGGCCAGGCGCCGCACGCGCTGTCCTGCGGCTCGGGCACCGAGGCGCTGGTGCTGCCGCTGATGGCCTGGGAGATCGGCCCCGGCGACGCCGTCTTCTGCCCCAGCTTCACCTTTGCCGCGACCGCTGAGGCGATGCCGCTGGTCGGCGCTTCGCCGGTGTTCGTCGACGTGCTGCCCGACACCTACAACATCGACCCCGCCAGGCTGGACGCGGCCATCGCCGCCGTCATCGCCGAAGGCAAGCTCACGCCCCGCGCGGTCATCGCCGTCGACCTCTTCGGACAGCCTGCCGACTATGCGGCGCTCAAGGCTGTTACGGACCGGTACGGCCTGAAACTGATCTCGGACTCCGCGCAGGGCTTCGGCTGCACGCTGCGAGGCGATCACCCCCTGCACTGGGCCGACGTCACCACCACCTCGTTCTTCCCGGCCAAGCCGCTCGGCTGCTACGGCGACGGCGGCGCGGTGCTCTCGAAGGACGCGCGGGTCCACGACCTCCTCGTGAGCCTGCGCGTCCATGGCCAGGCGGTGGCGTCGGACCTCGAAGGGCGCACCTTCGACCACGACCCGAAGTACCTGAACATGCGCGTCGGCATGAACAGCCGCATGGACACCATCCAGGCCGCCGTCCTGCTGCAGAAGCTGACCATCTTCGCCGACGAGATCGCGGCGCGGAACAGGGTCGCCGCCCGCTACGCCGAACACCTCGGCGACGTCGTCCGCGTCCCGTCCGTCATCGACGGCGGCGTCTCGGTCTGGGCCCAGTACGTCATCGAGACGCACGACCGCGACGGCCTGGCCGCCCACCTGCGCGGCGAGGGGGTCCCGACCGCCGTCTATTATCCGGTCCCGCTACACCAGCAGGCGCCCTACAGGCGCTATCCGCAGCCCGGCGGCCTGCCGGTCACCGAGGCCGCGGCCGGAAAGGTGCTGGCGCTGCCCATGCACGCCTACCTCGAGCCCGAGACCCAGGACCGCATCGTCGCCGCCATCCGCAACTACGTGAAGCGGAACCGACCGCCCTCGTGAAACCGGGGCGGCAGGGTCAGTTCCAGAACCCCCGCAGGTCCTCCGCCATCGCCGCGCCCTGCGCCAGGCCCGCCCGGGCGGCGTCGGCGCGCTTGCGGAAGTCCATGAGGTTGCCGCCCATGGCCGCCTGGCTCTCGGCCGTGGGACTGACGACCACCACTTCGGCGCCGCCGGCCTTCAGCGTCTCGACCTCGGCGTCGAGGCTCTCGAACATCCGCACCAGCGACGCCCCGGGCGTGAACTCGCGCGGCATCACCGAGATCACCACCACGCGCCCGTGGCCCGCGGCCAGGTCGGCGTTGGTCGGCGAGCGCACGCCGCCGTCCATCCAGCGGCGGCCCAGGATGGCGACCGGCGGATAGACGCCCGGGACACTGCAGCTCGACGCCACCGCGCGGACCACGCCCACGCCGGAGTCCTTCGTCCAGAGCTGGAACGCGCCCGTGCGGGTATCGACCGCGGTGCAGGCGAAGCCGCGCGTGGGCCACGCGTCGTCGGGAAGGCTGGCGAAGCTCCTGCCGAAGCTCCTGATGAACGCGTCCTCGTCGATGGTCTGCGCCTCCAGTGCGAAGGCCCCCAGTTCGACCCGCGCCGCCTCGGCGTCCGTCGCGCCCTGCTGCGCCGCCGCCATCAGGCGCATCATCTTCGACATGTCGGGCGGCGCGCGCCCGCCCCGGTCGGTCGACTGCACCGGCGAGGCCGCGTCGCCCAGGATCGGATCGGCCAGGGTCGCCGTGTCGGCCCCCATCGCCAGCCGCGCGCCCACGAACGAGCCCGCCGAGGTGCCGACCGTGAACTCCGCCCGGCCGAGATCGACGCCGGCCCGGGCGAGGCCCGCGAGCAGGCCGCTTTCCCAGGCGATCCCCACGGGACCGCCGCCACCCAGCACCAGCGCGCGTGACCCCATGGCGCGACTCCCTCCCGTTTTCAGGCGAGGCTACCCACGATCGAGGCCCGCTGCGAGAGCTCGATCCAGTTGCCGTCCGGGTCGCGCACCATCGAGATCCGCGCCGTGGTCCCGAGCGTCACCGGCGCCAGCGCCTCGCGCCCGCCCTTCGCCAGCACCGCGGCGTGCTCGTCGTCGACCTTGAAGACCTGGAAGGTGATGTAGCGCCAACCGGTCCCCTGCATGCCGGCGTCGGCGGGCGCCTCGGGGTCCGCCTCCAGCAGGATCAGGCTCTCGCCTGCGCGGAACGCGCCGGGGCGCTCCTCCGGCAGCCCCAGCGCCTCGCCGTAGAAGCGCCGGTGCGCGTCGAGGTCGCGCACGCCGAGCCGCACGCCGATCTGCGTGACGCCCTCATGCCCGGGCGGGACGAGGCTCACGCGGTTCCCCTCGGGATCGGCCAGCGCCCGGACCTCGCTCAGGCCCTCGCGCGCGATCATCAGTTCCAGATAGCCGCTGGGCGCGGCCGCCGGCAGCGGGGCGGCGTGGTGGTTGATCTTCAGGACGCTGCCCAGGACGTCGTGCCGATGCTGGTCCTGGCCCCTGCGGATCGGCAGCAGGTGGTCGAACGGGATGCCCGCCTCGCCCTGCCAGAAGGCCAGCATGGGGCCGATGTCGTTGGTCGAGAGGCCGATGTCGAGGCGGGGCTTGGCGAGCTGCATGTGTCCTCCCTTGCGCCGCCAGCATGGCCGTGGAATGGGTTTCGTCAAACAAGCGTTTGAGGGAAGGAACGTCCGATGAAGGCCGCGGTCTACTACGAGAACGGTCCGCCCGAGGTCCTGAAGTACGAGGACGTCCCCGATCCGCAGTGCCATCCGAAGGGCATCCTGATCCGCGTCGAGGCCGTCGCCATCGAAGGCGGCGACACCCTCAACCGCTTCGGCGGCCCGCTCATGACCAACCCGCACGTGGTCGGCTACCAGGCCGCCGGCGAGGTGATCGAGGTCGGCTCCGAGGTCTCGAACTTCAAGGTCGGCGACCGCGTCTGCACGACCGGCGGCTGGGGCAGCCACGCCGAGCTGCGCGCCGTCTCCGCCAAGACCGCCTGGAAGATCCCGGACGGCCTGTCGACCAGGGAAGCCTCGGCGATCCCGGTCACCTTCGGCACCGCCGACGACTGCCTGTTCGAGTTCGGACGCCTGAAGGCCGGCGAGGTCGCGCTGATCCAGGCCGGGGCGTCCGGCGTGGGCGTGGCCGCGATCCAGCTCGCCGCGAAGGCCGGCGCCTCGATGGTGATCGCCACGGCCTCGTCGGACGAGCGCCTCGAGCGGCTCAAGAGCCTCGGGATGACCCACGGCATCAACTACGCCACCCACGACGTGGTCGATGAGGTCATGCGCCTCACCGGCAAGAAGGGTGCGGACGTCGTGGTCGATTCGGTCGGCGGCGCGGTGCTGCAGGGCTCGATCCTGGCGCTGGCCTACCGCGGCCGCGTCTCCACCGTCGGCCAGGCCGGGCGCGACCGTCAGAAGATGGACCTCTCCACCCTGATGGGCGGCAACCGCACGATCTCGGGGGTCTTCCTGGGCGCGGAGATCAACACCGACCGCGTGCAGAAGAACATCGCCAGCCTGATCGAGCGCGTGGCCAAGGGCGACCTGAAGGTGGTGATCGACCGGGAGTTCCCGCTGTCCGAGGCCGCCGCGGCGCACGCCTACATCGAGAGCCGCAAGGCGGTGGGACGGGTGTTGCTGATCCCGTGATCCGGCGGCGCCGGCTCAGGCCTTCCCGAAGACCTTCAGCCAGAGTCCGGCCAGCCCGAGCAGGATGAACACCCACATCGCCAACGACAGCAGAAGGGGAACGATCACGCGCATGCTTCGGTCAGACCCCTCCCCCAAGGCGACTCTTGCCGCCATGATTGTCGCAGTAGCATTCGGAAGACCAGACGTTTCACGCTCGGGGATGGTTCGAAGTTCCGGACTGCAACCCACAGGATACGGTGCTCACGGAGGGAACGATGCCTAAAGCGACGAACGGCGCCATTTCGCTCGAATACGAAACCTTCGGCGACGGCGCGCCCCGCGGGACGCCGGAGACCGTCCTGCTGATCAACGGCCTGGGGTCGCAGATGACCCGCTGGCCGGCGGATTTCTGCGACAGGCTGGCCGCCAGGGGTTTCCGCGTGATCCGCATGGACAACCGCGACACCGGCCTCTCCAGTTGGCTGGACGGCCAGCGCTACGTCCTGAAGGACATGGCCGCCGACGCCATGGCCGTCCTCGACGCGGCGGGCGTCCGGCAGGCCCACATCGCGGGGGTGTCGATGGGCGGGATGATCGTCCAGCGCATCGCCATCGACTACCCGGACCGCGTGCTCTCGATGACCTCGATCATGTCGGCCACGAGCGGCGACGTGCAGGCCACCCCCGAGGCCATGGCGGTCATCACCGTCGCCCCGCCGGACCCCCGGGCCGACTTCGAGGCCTTCATCGCCAACGCGGTGAAGAACGCCGTCACCATCGGCAGCCCCGGCTATCCCTGGCCCGACGGCGCGCTGCGCGAACGCGCCATCGCCGAGCACGCGCGCGGCTTCAACCCGGCCGGCGTGGCGCGCCAGCGCCAGGCGATCGGCGCCGACGGCGACCGCGCCGAGGCGCTGAAGGGCCTGAAGATCCCCGTCGTCGTGCTGCACGGCGCCGACGATCCGCTGGTCCAGCCCATCGGCGGCGAGCAGACGGCAGCGGCCATCCCCGGCGCCGAGTTGCGGATCATCCCCGGCATGGGCCATGACATGCCCCCCGCGCTCTACGACATTTTCCTCGACGCCATCACGACCGCCGCCGCGCGCGCCAAGACGAACGCCTAGTGCGGCGCCAGACACATCTGAAGGACACACCATGGGACGCCTTTCCGGCCGCACGGCCGTCATCACCGGCGCGGCCAGCGGCATCGGCCGCGCCGCCTCGATCCTGTTCGCCGCCGAGGGCGCGAGCCTGATCGTCGCCGACAGGGCCGAGGCGGTCGCCGAGACCGCCGAAGAGGTCGTCAAGGCCGGCGGCCGGGCCGTCGCGATCACCGGCGACGCCGGCGAGGACGGCTTCGTCAAGAGTCTCGTCGACCGCGCCATCGCCGATTCGGGCCGGCTCGACGTCTTCTGGGCCAACGCCGGCATCTCGGGGGGCTTCTCGCCGCTGCACGAGCAGACGGCCGACTACTGGGCCGAGATCCTGCGCGTGAACCTGATCGGCCCGTTCCTGGCGGTGAAGTATGCGAGCAAGGCGATGATCCCGGCCGGCAAGGGCTCGATCATCTGCACCGCCTCGGTGGCCGGCATCCGCTCGGGCGCGGGCGGCCCGGCCTACTCGGCCTCCAAGGCCGGCGTCATCAGCCTGGCGCAGACCGCCTGCAACGAGCTCTACGGCACCGGCATCCGCGTCAACGCCATCGCCCCCGGCCTGATCGAGACCGGCATGACCAAGCCGATCTTCGACGGCGCCCGCGCGCGCGGCAACGAGGACAAGATCGGCCAGCTCAACCCGACGACGCGCTATGGCGTGCCCGAGGAGATCGCCCGCGCCGGCCTCTTCCTCGCCTCGGACGACGCGTCCTACGTGAACGGCCAGACGCTGGCCGTCGACGGCGGCCTCTCCACCTCGCACCCGGTCGTGCGCCGCAAGCGATGATCCTGCTGCTGCGGCACGGCCAGACCTTCTGGAACCGCGAACGCCGCGTCCAGGGCCGCCTCGAAAGCGACCTGACGCCGCTGGGCGAGCGTCAGGCCGTGGCCATGGCGGGCCTCGCCGCCGACCTGGTCCGGCGCGAGGAGGGCGACTGGCGACTGATCTCCAGCCCGACCGGCCGCGCCCGGCGCACCGCCGAGGCCGTCGCCGCCGCCACCGGCCTCGGCGTCCAGACCGACGACCGGCTGATGGAGATCTGCTGCGGCGAGTGGGAGGGCCGGCTCTGGGACGACGTGCGTCGCGACGACCCGCACCGCGGCTATGACGGCGAACGCTTCTTCGGCGCGCCGGGCGGCGGCGAGACCTTCGAGGACGTGATGGGCCGCGCCGCGAGCTGGCTGGCCTCCCTGCCGCCGGAGCCCGGCCGCCGCGTCATCGCGGTGAGCCATGGCGTCTGGGGCCGCCTGGCCCGCGGCGCCTATGCGGGGCTCGACCGGCGCGCGACCCTGAACCAGGACGTGCCGCAGGACGCGCTCTATCGCCTTCAAAACGGCCAGATCGACCGGTTCGACTGCGAGCCTGTCGAATAGCCCTCCGGGACGGATGATCCGAGCCTTCGCCATCGCCGCCGCGGCCCTGCCGCTGCTGGGCGCCGCCCCGGCGTCCTTCGTGGACTATCGCGTGACCCTGGCGCCGACCGGCGCGCTCGCCGTCGACATGCGCCTCGCCGGCGAGCCCGACGGCGAGACCCAGTTGCGGCTGCCGCCCGGCGCCGCGGCGACGCTGAAGGTGAGCGGGGCGGGCGTCGATACCGTCGGCGACGTCCGCACGCTGCGCCACAAGCCCGGCGCGGGCCTGCGTATCCGCTACACCGTCGGCGGCGGGCCGGAGGTCGCGGCGCTGGGCGAGGCCGTGTTCGCCGAGCCGGTGGGGTGGGATGCGCTGTCGGCCGGCGTCCGCTGGTCCAAGCTGCCCAAGGGGTGGCGCGTCGCCTCCGACCTCGACCACGCGGGTCTGGGCCGGCCGCTGACGGTCGGTGACGTCCGCCGCTCGGTCCTCGTCGCCGGCCCGGCCATCCGCACCGCCGAGCAGACCACGCCCGGGGGCGTCATCCGCGCGGCCACGCTCGCGGACGACCGCGACGGCCCCGAGAAGCTCGCCGCCGCCGTCGCGCCCGCCGTCGCCGCCGTCCGGTCCTATCTCGGCGAGCCCGCCGGCCCCTTCTTCGTCACCCGCGCCGCGGCGCCGGAACGCGGCCTGGACCGTGACGACGGCTTTGTCGCGCCGCCCTCCGGCCTCTCCGACGCCGAACTCCGCCGCGCCCTCGTCGAGGCGCACGTGGACGGCGTGCTCGAGCGGCAGGCCGGGCGGGCGCCCGCCAAGCCGGCGCCCTGGCTCACCGGCGGGCTTGGCCGCTTCGTCACCGACCGGGCGCTGGTCCGCGCGGGCGCCATGAGCGCCGACGACTGGGTCGGCCGCTGGGTCGACACCGATGCATCGACCGACGCCGCTGCACGCGGCGCGATCCTGGCGCTCAAGTGGGACGACGACGTGCGTCGCAAGACCGGCGGCAAGGCCGACCTCGACGACGTGGTCCAGCGCATGCGCGACCACTACCGCCGGTTCGCGCCCGGCCAGGGGCCCGACACGGTCACCGGCCTGATCTCCGCCGTGTGGGTCACCGCCGGCCTCGACATCCGCCCCGACATCGCCCGCTACGCCGAGGGGAATCCGCCGATCCCGCTGCCGGACGAGCTCTTCGGCGGCTGCATCCTGGCCCGTGTCACCGTCTCGCCGGGCTTCGACGCCGGCTTCGACACGACCCGCTCGTTCGCCAGCAGGACCGTCGCCGGCGTGCGGCGCCGCGGCCCTGCCTGGAACTCCGGCGTGCGCGACGGGATGCGGCTGGAGTCCTGGACCTTCAGCGCCGGCGACCGCAGCCGGCAGATCGAGCTCCTGGTCCGGCTCCCCAAGATGAGCAGCAAGGCCAGGCCGCGTCGCATCGCCTACTGGCCTTACGGCGACAACGACACGTCTGTACGCAAGATTCAGTTTCTACCTGATCTGACCCGAGAACAGGTCTCCGAGTGCGCGCGCAGGATCGCCGGGCTGTAGGAGAATATTTTTCAATATATTCGGTATCTTATGCTCCATGTCGCGGCGGCGACGCCAGCAGGTCACGCGCCGCCTCGCCCCTTCATCCGCCGTCGCCTGCAACCTCCGCGACGCTCCACCCCACCTGGGGCTGCGACATTCTGTATGTTGCACTGCACACTAAAGCTCGGGCATACGCCGCGCCGCTGAACGGATCGGGGGGTCTCAGCGCGTCTTTAGCCGCTGCCGTGCGTAGGTTCTGTCAGATGCGTCTCGCCCGATCCCTCTCCGCCCTGTTCGCCGCCGGCCTCGTGCTGGCCGGCGCCGGCATGGCCGCCGCGGCCCCCGCGCCGGCCGCGGACAACGCCGCGCAGATCAACGCGGGCCTCCAGGCCATGCGCGACTACAACCTCATCGCGCTGAAGGACCTGCAGTCGAGCCAGGGCGTTCAGGGCCGCACCTTCGTCGGCGGCAACCTCACCGGCGGCTCGTCGAACTACATGACCAGGTCGGGCCAGTCGGGTGGCGTCGCGCTGACCGTGGCCGGCAGCGTCACGGGCGGCGCCAAGAACGTCAGCAACGGCGGCGCGGTCGTCGTGGGCGGAAACCTCGACTCCGGCGCCAACATGAACGGCGGCGGTTCGGTCACCGCCGGCGGCAACGTCAAGAAGGTCAACGCCAACGGCGCCACGGTCACGGCCGGCGGCGACGTCGCCCAGACCAACGCCAGGACCGTCTATGCCGGCGGCAAGATCGACGGCACGAACGCCACCGACCTCTACGCGGGCGGCGCGATCAGCAAGAACTCGAACGGCGTGAGGCATACGGGCTACCCGTCCCAGGTGGGCGGGCTCTCGGCCCAGTTGGAACAGCAGGCGCTGGACTACGCCGCCGAGCTGGAAGCGACCTCGGAATACCTGTCGGGCCTCCAGGCCACGAACCTGGTCGAGACGCCCGACAAGTGGAACGCGGTGTTCAACCCCGGCGCGGGCACGGGCGTCGCCGTCTACACGATCGCCGACCTGCCGGCCCTGCTGCAGGGCCGCAGCAACCTGAAGTTCAACACGCCGAGCGGCTACGACGCCGTGATCGTGAACGTCGCCGGCACGAACATCAGCCTGCCCGGCAGCATCAACTTCAACAACGGCCAGGGCCTCGGCGCCTCGGTGATCTGGAACTTCTACGAAGCCACCAGCATCAACCTGAACTCGAAGAGCTGGTTCGGGTCGATCCTGGCCCCCAACGCCGAGCTGAAGTTCGGCAATTCGATCGAGGGCTCGGTCGTGGCCAGGAGCCTGATCCAGAACGGCGAGATCCGCCTCGGAGGTTTCTCCGGCGGCCTTTCGATCGCCCAGCCGGTCCACGACCTGCGCGCCGGCATCCCCGAGCCCGCGACCTGGGCGATGATGATCCTGGGCTTCGGCGCGGTCGGCGCGATGGTCCGCCGCCGTCGCGCGGCGACCGCCCTCGCCTGATCGCCGTCGGCGGGGGGTTCCGCGAGCCCGGCCGGGTGGGGTAGAAGCTCCGACCTCTCAAGTCACGACCACCGACGGACCATGGCCGGCCACTCAAAGTTCAAGAACATCATGCACCGCAAGGGCCGCGCGGACTCCGCGCGCTCCAAGCTGTTCTCCAAGCTCTCCCGCGAGATCACCGTGGCGGCGAAGATGGGCCTGCCCGATCCGGCGATGAACGCCCGCCTGCGCCTGGCGGTGAACAACGCCAAGGCCGAGTCCCTGCCCAAGGACGTGATCGAGCGCGCCATCAAGAAGGCCGCGGGCGGCGAGGCCGAGTCCTACGACGAGATCCGCTACGAAGGCTTCGGCCCCGGCGGCGTCGGCGTGATCGTCGAGGTGCTGACCGACAACCGCAACCGCTCGGCCTCGACCGTGCGCTCCACCTTCACCAAATGCGGCGGCAACCTCGGCGAAACCGGCTCGGTCTCGTTCATGTGGGACCGCGTGGGCCAGATCACCTACGCCGCCTCGGCCGGCTCCGAGGACAAGGTGATGGAGGCCGCCATCGAGGCCGGCGCCGACGACGTCGAGTCCGACGAGGACGGCCACACCATCTGGACGGCGTTCGACGCGCTGAACGACGTCTCGGCGGCGCTGGAAGCGGCCCTCGGCGCGGCGACGTCGACGAAGCTCGCCTGGCGACCCAAGGCGCTGACGCCGATCGACGGCGACGCGCTGGCGACCCTCATGAAGCTGATCGAGACGCTCGAGGACGACGATGACGTCCAGAACGTCTACTCCAACGCCGACATCTCGGCCGAGGACCTGGAGAAGCTGGCCGGCTGATGGCGAAGGAGCCCTCCAGGCCGAACGGTCACGATCCCCGGGTCACCGACCTGAAGGCGTACCGGAAGGAAAAGGAGAAGGCGGCCAGGAAGCCGCCGCCGAAGCCGGCCCGCCCGTCGGAGTCGGTCCTGGGTTCGAACCCGCGCGCGGCGCTGATCCTGGTCGTGGCGATCGTCATCGTCGCCCTGCTTTCCCTAGGGCCACGCTTCCTCTGACCTCGGAAGCATGGGTATGCTCCGGCAAGACCCATGGGGAGCAGGTGAATGAAACTGAAGCTCGGGATCGCCGCGGCCGTCGCGGCCCTCGGCCTGGCGGGCGGCGCGAACGCCGCCGGCGACTACGTGACGATCGTCCAGGAATTGCCGCTGAGCGTCCCGGCCGAGACGGCCTGGGCCAAGGTCAAGGGCTACTGCGACATCGGCAAGTGGCTGAACCCGGCCGGCGCGGTGCCCTGCGAGGTCACCCAGGGCAAGGACAGCGAACTGGGCGCCGTGCGCAAGATCGCCGGGCGCATCGAGGAGGTGGTCGTCGCGACGACGCCGCTCTCCTACACCTACGCCGACGTGAACCCGGCGATCCTCTACCACGGCACCGTCGAGATCCGGCCGGTGGACAAGAAGAGCTCAAAGCTCGTCTACACCCTGTTCTTCGACCAGACCTCGGTCGCGGCCGACCAGCGCGAGGCCAACAAGACCCGCCGCGGGACGATGTTCGCAGGCGTGATGAAGGCCATGAAGACCCAGGCCGAAGCGAAGTGACCGGCGAGCCTCCGCGCGAGCGGAGGCTGATCGCCCGGAACCGGAAGGCGCCGCTCCGCCACGTCAGGAGGGCCATCCGCGCCGCAGGTTCTTCGAGGCGCGCAGTTCGGCGACCAGCGCCTCGGGCGACCAGCAGTGCGCGGAGTCCCGCCTCAGGCGCAGCAGCAGTTGCACCGCCCAGACCGAGCGCATGTGGTCGCGGACGAACTCAGCCACGCCTCCATCGCCGGAGGCAGGGTCGCCGGACAAGACGCAACGCTCCCCAACAGCCCCCGGCTATCGGAGCCGACCCTATAGCCCCCAGCCATCGGATCAACTCCTGGCGCCGGCTTGACCCCGCCGGGGCCCCTCTCGATCCTCCGGCCGCCTTTGGAAGGATCAGGTCATGCGTCTCGCCGCTATCGCCGCCGCGCTGCTCGTCGCCGCGCCCGCCCTGGCGCATGCACAGGACGGCGCCCTGGGCGCCCCCGCGCCCGACGGCGCCCCCGGCGCGGCCCAGCCCACCACGTCCGGCGCCAACCAGAAGGAGGCGCTGCATTTCGCGGGCGGGCGCATCCATCAGGCCATCGGCTTCGGCAACACCTACCTGGTCACCACGCGGGCCGGCGACGTGGTCATCGACACGTCCAGCGCCCAGCCGGCCAGGCGCCACCGCGAGCTGCTGCGCACAGTCTCGAAGGCGCCCGTCCGCTACATCGTGCTGACCCACGCCCATGGCGACCACACGGGCGGCGTGCCGCTCTGGCGCGAGGCCGGCACGAAGGTCGTGGAGCAGGCGAACAGTGTCGAGTTCCGCAACTACATGACCCGGCTCTCGGGCTTCTACACCCGCCGCAACGCCGCCCAGTTCGGCCTGAGCCCCGAGGCCCGCGGCGGCGAGAACCCGAACCCCGGCAACCACGCCGCGCCCCGACTGGCCGACGTGCTCTTCGAGCACGAGACCACGTTCAAGGTCGGCGACCTCACCTTCCGCGTGCTCGCCACGCCCGGCGAGACGCCCGACCACGCCACGGTCTGGATCCCGGAGCTGAAGGCCGCCTTCGTCGGCGACAACTTCTACGACTCGTTCCCCAACCTCTACACGCTCAGGGGCACGCCGACGCGCAAGGCGCTCGACTACGTGGAGTCCATCGACAAGGTGCTGGCGCTGAATCCCGAGATCATGCTGCCCAGCCACGGCCGGCCGGTCGTCGGGGCGGCCGAAGTCCGCCGTCAGCTCACCCAGTACCGCGACGCCATCCTCTACGTGCATGACGCCACCGTGCGGGGCATGAACGAGGGCAAGGGCGTCTTCGAGCTGATGCGCACCGTCAAGCTGCCGCCGGCGCTCGACGTCGGCGAAGGCTACGGCCAGATCGCCTGGTCGGTGCGCGGCATCTACGAGGGCTACGCCGGATGGTTCGACGGCGATGCGGCGACCATGTACGCGGTCTCGCCCGCCGAGGCCGAGGCCGAACTCGTCGCGCTGGGCGGCGGCGCGGCCCCGATCGCGCTGCGCGCCAGGGCCATCCTCGCCGGCGGCAAGCCGGCGCTGGCGCTGCGCCTCACCAGCGCCGCGCTCGCCGCCGAGCCCGGCCACCGCGACAGCTTGATGGTGCGCAAGGCCGCGCTGCAGGCCCTGCTCGCCCAGTCGCGCAACTCCAACGAAAGCGGCTGGCTCCGCGCCGCCATCGCACAGGCCGACGCAGGCCTCAGATGAGACCGCCGATCCCGGGCGCGCGCGCGGCTCCGGACCTGTCCGCGCCGGCCTTCGACGCCCGCCCGACCCTGGGGACAGCACGGAGTTCCGCCCGCCGGATTCCCACGCTAGAACGTGCGGCCGAGCCGCGGGGAACAGCACGACGATGCAGAGACGGAAGGTCGACCGAGCCCAACGCATGCGCGCGCGGCGCATCTGGTGGGAGCGCAACGGCGCGTTCGTGCGCGGCGCCTTCGCCGGCAGCTTCCTCACGGCGATCGCCGCCTGGGTGCTCGAAGCGGTGGTCCTGAGATAGCCCGGCCCCAGCCGCCCTTCGGCGCCGGCGACGCCGCCTACGAGGCCTGGGCCCGCGCCGAGGTCGCGCGCTGGACCGCCGCGGTCCTGAAGCCGGCCGGGCCGCTCGACCTTGCCGCCCGCGGCCTGCAGGGCCGCATCAACCGCATCATCCCCGAGCAGGTCCACGCCACGCTGACGACCGTCATCGAGGGCATGACCCGCACCATCCTGACGGGCGCCGACCTCACCACCGCCCCGCCGCTGATCGGCGCCTCGCTGGCCCAGCGCGACCGCCGCGCGCTGGAGGTCATCGACGGCTACCGCAAGACCGCCGCGGTGGAGGGCGGGGTCGCCGGCGCGGGCGGGTTCTGGCTGGCGCTGGCCGACTTCCCCGCGTTGCTGGTCATCAAGATCAAGCTCCTGTTCGACCTGTCGGCCGTCTATGGCTGCGAGGCCGACGCCTTCGAGGAGCGGCTCTTCATCCTGGCGCTCTTCCGGCTCGCCTTTTCCGGAGCCGGACACCGCGCCGAGGTCTTCCACGCCCTGGAGGACTGGGACGCCCGCGAGCACCCGCAGGACTACGAGCACTTCGACTGGCGCCGGTTCCAGCAGGAGTATCGCGACTACATCGACCTGGCGAAGATGGCCCAGATGATTCCGGTGGTCGGCGCGCCGATCGGGGCCATCGTCAACTGGCGGCTGCTGGAGCGGCTCGGCGAAACCGCCATGAACGGCTACCGCATGCGCTGGCTGGCGCGTTCGTAGGCCATGGCGCGGTCGCACATTCTAGTTCCTCCCCCGTCGGGGGAAGTGGCGCAGAGCCCCGGGGGGAGTCCGCTCCAGACGCGGATGACCCCCTCGGTCGGCAGCGGCCGGCAGCGCCCCCGGAGAGGGAGGCGCTACGTCGCGCTTCTTCTCCTGCTGATCGCGACGCCGGCCGGCGCCCAGCCCCGGATCACCGAGACCGACGCCCGCGCGTTCGTCGCCAGACAGGAGCAGGCCTGGAACGCGCGCCGGCTCGAGGCCTGGTTCGCGGCCTTCGCCCCGGACGCCACCTTCACCGACCAGGCCTACAATGGCCTGAAGCCGCCCGTGCCCTACGGAACCTCGACGCTGAGGGCGGCGCGGACGCAGATCCGCAAGGCGCCGCCGTCGCACGAGACGAGCCGCGTCTTCCGCGTCGCCGTCGCGCCCGACGGCCGTTCGGCGCAGGTCACGACCAGCGTCGGCATCCGGAGCGGCGAACGCCGCCTCTGCGCCAGCCGCGTCCAGACGCTGGTCTCGGCCGGCGGCGCGCTGAAGTCGAAGGGCCAGACCGACACCTACATCCGCTGTCGCGGCCGCTGAGCGTGCGCTAGCTTCCTGGCCATGTTCCGCACGCTCTTCCCGGCCGCCGCCCTCCTCGCCACCGCCCAGGCCCAGGCCCAGACCCCGGCGGCTGCGCCGGCGCCCCCCGACGCGCCCGCCGCGACCGCCGCCGCGCCGCCCGCCAAGCCGAACCCGAAGGTGAAGGTCGAGACCACCGAGGGCGCGTTCATCGTCGAACTCGCCGCCGACAAGGCCCCGATCTCGGTGGCCAACTATCTGAAGTACGTCGACCGCGGCCTCTTCAACGGCGCGGCATGCTATCGGGCGAGCAAGCCCAAGGGCTACGCCGGGGACGACTACGGCCTCGTGCAGTGCGGCCTGCAGAACGATCCGAAGAAGGTGCTGCCGCCGATCGCCCACGAGTCGACGATCAAGACCGGCCTGACCCACGGCAAGGACGGCGTCATCTCCATGGGGCGCCATGCGCCGGGCACCGCCCAGGCCGACTGGTCGATCATGCTGGGCGACATGAGCTATCTCGACGCCGACCGGAAGAACCCGGCGGCCAACCCCGGCTTCGCCGCCTTCGGCCAGGTGACCGAGGGCCTGGAGGTGATCCGCAAGATCATCGTCCTGCCCACCGATCCGAACCGCGGCGAAGGCGCCATGAAGGGCGAGATGCTGATCAGGCCGGTCCGGATCACCCGCGTCAGCCGCTACACCGCCCCGCCGTCGCCTGCGGTCCCGCCGCCGGCGCCCGCGACGACGGCGACGACGCCCGCGCCGCCGCCCAGGTAGGACGAAGCCCCGGCCAGCCCCGCACCGGGGTCCCGCCCAAGGCCCTAGGCTGCAGCGAGCAGGTTGCGGCGCGCCCGGAGCGCCCCGCCGACGCCGCCGAAGCCCAGGATCATCAACGCCCAGGCCGAGGGCTCGGGAACCGCGTTGCCGGCCACGATGTAGGCCCGGTCCACCACGAAATCGCCCGCCGCGCCCTGCGCCGAAGCGAAGGTGAAGGTGCTGAGGTAGTCGCCTTCGCTCGCGATATTGGCCACCCCGGCGAAGTGGACCCACACGCCGGGCGTCGAGCCGTCCACGGTGAAGTTCGCCAGGTTCACCCCGGCGATCGTGCCCGTGAACGTGGCGTTCCCGGCGTTGTTGAACCCGTTCTGCGGCACGTAGACCGAGAAGCCGATCGTATAGAGGCCGGCCGTGAGGTGGACGGTCTGCGACAGGCTCTCGGTGGCTCCGTCCGCCACGAAGTACGCCGCGCGGTCGCCCACGGCGTCGGGGCTGGCCGAGGCCGAGTCGTCCGGCGGCACCGCCTCGCCGAACGCGCCGATCGGATAGGCCGCCGGCGTGTCGTAGGAGATGATCACGGCCGGGAACCCGGAGGGCGTGACGCCTGCGTAGGTCCAGCCGGTGAAGTCACCGGTCTCGAAGCTGCCATTGGTGATCAGGTTCACCGCCGCGTCGGCGGCGCCTGCAAACGATATCCCGGCAGCGAGCGCCGCCAATGTCACGGACCTCATCGGGCCCCTCCATCCATGCTTGGTAGGGCCCCCCATCTGACTTGTCCCTGAACGACAGCACGACGCCGCGAGGATCGTCATCACAACTCACCGGCGCGGCGAATAACGGCAAAGTTGTGTCCGACGCCGACGTTGCGGAGGAGCAAGGGTCTCGAGCATTCGACGGTTCAGGCGAACCGCCGAATGCTCTAGCGTGCCGGCATGGTCCACGACGACGTCCCGCCCCCGAGCGGCCCGACCATCCCCGAAGACGGCTGGAAGCACAGCGGCGTCCGCGTCGTGCCGGGCGACCAGCTCGGCCCCGTCACCGCCACCACGCCCGGCATGGACCGCACCGTGGCCATCGACCGCGCGCGCATGGGGGCCCAGAAGCTTTGGGCCGGCGCCGTCCACATCCATGCCAACGCCAAGACGGGCGCCCACCATCACGGCCCGCTGGAAAGCGTGATCTACGTGGTCTCGGGCCAGGCCCGGATGCGCTGGGGCGAGCGCCTGGAGTTCACCGCCGAGGCCGGGCCGGGCGACTTCATCTACGTGCCGCCCTACGTGCCGCACCAGGAGATCAACGCCTCGACCGACGAGCCGCTGTCGTGCGTCCTCGTCCGATCCGACTCCGACGCCGTCGTCGTCAACCTCGACATCGACCCGGTCGAGAAGCCCGAAGGCGTCGCCTGGATCGACCCCATCCACAAGGGCTGAGCCTTCCGGCCGCTCTCCGCGCGGGCTATCGTCGCGCGAGCGCCTGGGGGGAACATGCGTAAGGTTGCGTCGCTCGCGTTCGTCCTGACCCTGGTCGCGGCCCCGGCGTCGGCCGGCGACAAGCTGCTGCGCGGGCCTGTCCCGGACTGGGTGAAGGTCGCCGAGGTCAGGCCGCCGCCGCCCGCGTCGGATGACGGCCCGCCGGTCCGAGTCCTGCTGGACGACCGGCAGCTCTACCTGGGCCCGGACGGCGAGTCGGAATTCGTCGAGACGGTGATGCAGATCCGCAGCCCGCTCGGCCTGTCGGCCGCCGGCGCCATGTCGCTCGCCTGGAGCCCGGACACCGACACGCTCACGGTCCACCACCTGCGTATCCTGCGCGGCGGCCAGGTCATCGACGTGCTGGCGAAGCAGGACTTCGCGGTCATCCGCCGCGAGACGAACCTGGAGCGCGCCATGCTGGACGGCGTGCTCTCGGCGACCGTGCAGCCCGAGGGCGTGCAGGCCGGCGACGTGATCGACCTGGCCTACACGCGGCGGCGGTCGGATCCGGTGATGCAAGGCCGCGCCGAGGACACCCTCTTCGGTCGCGCCGGGGGCAAGGTCGATCGCATGCGCCTGCGCGCGGTCTGGGATTCGAAGCGCGAGATCGCCTGGACGGCCGGCCGCGGGCTCGACAAGCCGAAGGTGACCCGCTCCGGCGGCCGCACCGAGGTCACGGTCGACATGAAGGACGTCGAGCCGGCGAAGTTCGTCGTGGGCGCGCCCCGGCGGCTCTACCCGACGCGCGACCTGGCCTTTTCGGAGTTCGGGTCATGGGCCGAGGTCGCGGCCTTGCTGGAGCCCCACTTCACCAAGGGCTCCGAGCTCGAGCCGAACTCGCCGCTCCGCGCCGAGGCCGAGAAGATCAGGGCCGCGTCCGCCGATCCGAAAGTGCGCGCGAGCCGGGCGCTGCAACTGGTCGAAGACCAGATCCGCTACCTCGCCGTCACCCTCGACAACGGGGGCTATGTGCCCGCGAAGGCCGACGACACCTGGCGGCGGCGGTTCGGCGACTGCAAGGCCAAGACCGTGATGCTGCTGGCGCTGCTGCGCGAACTCGGCATCGAATCCGAGGCGGCGCTGGTCGACGCCGACGGCGGCGAACGCATCGCCGAGCGCCCGCCGGGCGCTACCGCCTTCGACCATGTGATCGTTCGCGCGGTCATCGGCGGCAAGGTCTACTGGCTCGACGGCACCCGCAGCGGCGACAGCGACATCGACCTCCTGCGCGTGCCGCGCTTCGGCCAGGCGCTGCCGCTGCGGCCCGCCGGCTCGACGCTGATCGCCCTGGTCCAGGCGCCGCTGGCGCGGCCCGACAGCGGCATCTTCCTGCGGATCGACGCGTCGAAGGGCCTCGACGCGCCCGCGCCCGTCCACGCCGAGCTGATCATGGGCGGCGACATGGGCCAGTACATGAAGCTCTACTCGTCGACGCTTCCGGCGGCCGACCGGGACAAGCAGCTCATGAAGGCGTTCAGCGGCTATCCCGGGCTGGAGCCGAAGTCGGTCACCATCGTCAGCGACCCCGCGACCGGGCAGTCCAAGCTCGTGATGGACGGGATCGGCAAGATGGAGTGGCTGCCGAAGTCGACCGGACCCCGGTGGCTCGCCGTCGCGACCGGCGGCCTGGGCTCCGCCGCCGCCTTCAAGCGCGAGCCCGGGCCCGGCGCCGACGCCCCCTGGGCGGTCAACGGCCATCCGAGCTGGATCTCCTCGACGTTCGAGGTGGTGCTGCCCGAGGCCGGCGAGGGCTTTCGCATCGAGGGCGGGAATGTCGACAGGACGGTCGCCGGCCGCGCCTACCTGCGAAGGACGAAGATCGAGAAGGGCGTCGCGACGATCGAGACGCAGATCCGAACCGTCGCCGACGAGTTCCCCAACAGCGAGGCCGAGGCCGCCGCCGAGGCGCTGAAGGAGATGGCCAAGGTCCGCGTCGGCGTGCGCGCGCCACCCTACTATCAACCGACGCTGGCCGACATCGCCGCCTGGGGCGCCGAGACGCCGAAGGCGGTGGAGGACTACATCCAGCGCGGCGTGCGCTACGCCGGCGCCAACCTGCGCGACAAGGCCATCGCCGACTTCGACAAGGCCGTCGCCCTCGACCCCAAGGCCTCGTTCGCGTGGGCCAACCGGGGCAACGCCTACTTCTGGCTGGGCAAGTACGACCTCGCCCGGGCCGATTTCGCCAAGGCGCTCGAGATCGAGCCCCGCAACTTCGTCGCCGTCCAGGGCGACGGGCTGCTCGCCATGAAGGAGCGCCGCTACGGCGACGCGGCCGCCGCCTACGGCCGCGCGGCCGACCTGCTGCCCGGCAACACCTTCGCGCTCGCGGCCCAGGCGCAGGCGCTGTGGCAGCTCGGCGAGGGCGACAAGGCGCTGGCGGTGCTGGACCAGGCGCTGAAGGGCGAGCCGGGCGACACGCGCGTGCGCCTCCTGCGCTACAGCATCCTCGAGGCGCGCAACCAGCGCGACAGGGCGCTGTCCGACGTCGACGCCGCGATCAAGGACAGCCCCGACGACAGCCAGCTTCACCTCTACCGCGGCGCAGTGCTTTCGCGGATGAACCGCCGGGCCGAGGCCGACGCCGCCTTCGCCCGCGCCATCGCGCTGCGGCCGACGCCGGAGGCCTACCTGACCCGCTACGGCTATCGCAACCCGAAGGACATCGACGGGCGCCTTTCGGACCTGGAGCTGGCCGGGAAGGCCGGCGAGCGGCCCTACGCCGCCGCGCGCGCCGAGGTCCTGGGCGACGCCGCCCGCTATGACGAGGCGCTGGCCGTCATCGACCGCGCCCTGAAGGCCAAGGTCGACGACCGCGAGCTCGGCCGGCAGCGCGCCGAGATCCTGCTGCGCGCCGGCCGCACGGCCGAGGCCGCGAAGGCGATCCAGCGCCTGCGCGCCGAGGCGGCGGGCGACGCCGGCCGCCTGAACAGCCTCTGCTGGCTGGGCGGTACGCGGAACCACGGGCTGGAAGCGGCCCTCGCCGACTGCGACGCAGCGCTCAAGCTCGATCCCGACAGCGGTGCGGCCACCGACAGCCGCGGCCTGGTGCTGCTGCGCCTCAACCGCCTCGCCGACGCCCTGGCGACCTACGACGCGGCGGCGAAGCTGCTGCCCAACAACCCGGAGACCCTCTACGGCCGGGGCCTGGTGCGGCTGCGCATGGGACAGGCCGCCGAGGCCGAGGCCGACTTCGCCGCCGCTCGGGCGTTCGGGCCCTACATCGACACCGTGTTCGACGGCTGGGGCCTGCGCGCGCCGCAGCCGGCGGCGCCCGCCAAGGCTGCGGCGTCCTGACGCCCGGCCCCATCGCCCCGGCCGTGGCCGGCGCCGCGGCGATGGGGCCGGCGCTTGCGCGGTGGCTCCGAACACCCAGATCCTCGGGACCATGACCGACGCCGTGCAGCCCGCCGAGGCCGTCCCTCCGAAGAAGCCCAACAACCTCGTGGGCGCCGGCCTGCTCGCCGCCTTCGTGGCGTTCGGCGCGATCCTGACGCTGGACCTGCCCGGCCGGACGCCCGCGACCTTCGCCTTCGTCCTGACCGGCTGGATCCTGGCGGTGATGGCGCACGAGTTCGCCCATGCCTTCGTGGCCTACCAGGCGGGCGACAGGTCGGTGAAGGCCAAGGGTTACCTGTCGTTCGACCCGCGGCGCTACGGCGACCTCGGGACCAGCCTGGTGATCCCCCTGATCGCGCTCGCACTGGGCGGTATCGGCTTCCCCGGCGGCGCGGTCTACCTGCGCAACGACCTGATGAAGAGCCCGGGCTGGCGCGCCGCGGCCTCGCTGGCCGGCCCCGCGGCCACCCTCGCGGTCCTGCTCGCCCTGGCCCTGGCGATGAACCTCTGGAGCCGGGTGGCCCTGCCCGATGCGCTGTTCATGGCGCTGGCCATGCTGGCCTTCCTGCAGGCCATGGCGCTGGTGCTGAACCTGCTGCCCGTCCCCGGCCTGGACGGCTTCAACGCGCTGCGCCACTACCTGCCGGCCGGCCTCGTCCGCAGCCTGGCGAAGTACGAGGGCCTCGCCATGCTGGGCCTGCTGGCCGTGCTCTTCTTCGTCCCGGGCGCCAGTGCGCTGCTGTTCGGCGCGGCGGCCGCCATCGCTACGGGCCTCGGCGTGCCCGGCGCCGCCATCGCCCAGGGCTGGGACGCCTTCCACTTCTGGCGGTGATCGCCGCTGAGGTGCGCGGGCGCCTTGGCTTCGCCTGTCCGGCGATCTGACTTGAGGGCCGCGCCGCGGCCCGATAGCGTCGCGCCTTCGCTGGGCGGACCGGAGGCCGGCGTTGCAGGGCGGGCTGGCTTGTCCCCAAGCTTGACCGTAGATTCACGTCACAGGGGACGGCTTCGCTCTTCGGTTGCTGGCAGGCCTAGGCACAACGGCGATATCCATGGCCGGTTCGGGGGAACAGTCATGCTCTATGTCCTAAGCGCGGTGGGACAGGATTTGACCCGGCCGCTAGACGCCGGGGTGCGGGGTGCGTTCGACGACGCGGTCCGCGAGGCGGAAGCCATGCTGGAACGCTATCCGGTCTGCGAAGCCGTCGAGATCTTCGTCGACGGCCGCTTCGTCCGCGACGTCCCCAGACGGCTGAACTAGGCCCTTCGGCGCTCAGGCTGGTCCGCGGCCGGGAGACCGGCTGCTCGAGGGCCGACGCCCAAAACGAAAGAGCCCCGGCCGCGGCCGGGGCTCTCGCTTTTCCTTCCCGCTGTCGGGATCTAGGCCGGCAGGGCCCGGCGCCGGCGCAGCATCGCGCCCGCACCGCCGAAGCCGACGATCATCAGGGCCCACGTCCCGGGCTCGGGGATCCCACCCGGCGGCGGCGGGGGTTGCGCGGCGCAGGCATCGCCCTGGCAGACCGCATCGCGGCCCGCGATCACATAGGTCGAGCCCGGACCGGTCCCGCCGGGGGCGTCGAAGATGTCCATGGCGAACCACCAGCCACCGTTGAGCAGCGAGCCGCTGGTGTTCGACTTGAACCGGCTGCCCGTCCCGTAGTTGATCGAACCGTCGCCGTTCTGGGTGGCCCCGACGCCCGCGAACGTCAGGCCGCCCGCGCGGTAGACGTCGAAGACCAGGCTGGTCTTGCCGTTGTTCGCGCCCGGCCCGCAGCAGGCGAACGCGTTGGTGAAGTTGCCGAAGGCGCCGGTCTGGGTGAACGCGCCGTCGTCCGGATCCTGATAGACGAAAGGTCGCGTGCCGCCCGTCGTGATCAGCGTCACGTCGGCGTCGGGGTCATCCAGGTTCCAGGTGAACGCCCAGTGCGCGCCGGTGTCGATGATCCGGTCGAGCGCCTGGCTGGCGTCGAGCGCGACCGTGATTCGCACGGTCTTGCCGTCGCCCTGGTCCACGGCGGTGACCGTGCCCTTCGACGTGACGGGGGTCTCCCCTCCGGCGTCGGTGTAGTTCATCTGGGTGACCCAGGTCAGGGCCGAGGCCGGGGCGGAGATCCCCAGGGCCAGCGCGATCGCCGCACTCGCGGCGAGAACAGACTTCTTCATATCAACACCCCCGTGACGGGCCGCCCCCCGCGCAAGGTGCGGCTGATCTGGAAGTCTCGAGTCTTAGCCCGGACCGTCGCAGGCCCGCCGCGAAACGCCTGAAAGGAGAACGACCCGCGCGCTGCGTGCATCCGCGGGCGGCGCTTCGTCGCTCAGTGCCTGGTCTTCCCCGCGTCCGCGAGGCGCCTGGCGGCGGCATAGGGCGAATCGAAGGCCGTGACGCCCAGCGTCGCGCGCACCTCGTCCAGGCGCAGGTCCCAGAGCTCGTCCCAGGCGGCGCCGATCAGCGGCGGCGTGGCGCGGCCGTGCGTCCAGCCCTTGAAGATGCTGTCCAGCGTGAGCTCCAGGCTGGACGGCCGGCGCAGGCTCATGGCGCCCAGCGTGACCGCGGTGGAGAGCGCCGAATAGTGGTGGGCGACCTGGGCCATCAGGAAGCCGCCGAGCGCCGCCCGGTCGAGACCCGCGCGACCGTAGCCGGCCACCAGGCCGAGCAGGGGCAACGTCTGGATCACCCGGATGTTGATGTAGTTGAGCGGCGGCGGCATGTGCCGCAGGAGCGCGACCAGCGGCGGGCCGAAGGGCTCGGCGACGCCGCCCGTCCTCTCGAGCTCCTGGTTCAGCAGGAAGGCCAGCGAGGCGGGCCGGCGACGGGCCAGCTCGCCGACGTCGAGAGGGCCTGGAAGGCCGTCCGCGGCCGCCTCTGCGACGCCGGGATACTCCAGCGCGGTCGCCGCCATCCGGGCGTTGATCCCCGGGTCGAGCTGGCCGGCGAGTTCCAGGATCCGCTCGGCCGTCACCCCTTCGGCCGTCGATGCGGGCAGGCTCACCAGGTCCCAGAACACGCGCCAGAAGTCCGGCGAGATCGGCAGGGCGTCGTCGGTCCGCAGGCGCGGCGGGAAGATCGGGCCCGAGAGCCAGCCGGCGGCGGCGTTGTCGTAGATGTCGGCCATGCGCTCGGGCGCGGCGACGGCGACGTGCAGGGTCTTGGCGGCCAGCGCCCGCAGCCCCACGGACGTCACGCCGTGGCGCAGTCCCACGGCCAGCGCCCCGGCGTCGCCGCCGCCGACCTGCGCCATGTTCTCGAACACGTCCCTGGTCGCAGCCCTCATGCTGCGCCTTCCCACATCCGGACCGCCGACACCGTTCCGCTTCCGACCAATCGTATCGAATATTTTCGATATGTCGGGAATCTGACCTTTGCCGCCCGTTGTCCGAACTGAAACACCCCACAGGAGAATCCTGCGCGCATAGGACGTGCCGGGCGATGGGCCCCACGCGTCGCGGCAAGGTTTCCGCAAGCTTTCTGCGCTCGGATGAGGCAGCTTCGGAACAGACGATGAACATGCCGATTCGCCCCGTCCGCATCCTCGGCCTCGACCCGGGCCTGCGCCGCACCGGCTGGGGCGTGATCTCGTGCGAGGGCGCGCGGCTCAGCCACGTCGCCCACGGCGTCATCGCACCTGCGGTCGCATTGCCGTTCGCCGAGCGCCTGCGCACGCTCTTCGCCGAGATCGAGGCGGTGATCGCCGCCCATGCGCCCGACGAGGCGGCGGTCGAGGAGACCTTCATGAACTCCAACGCCCAGTCGGCACTGAAGCTGGGACACGCCCGGGCCATGGCGCTCGTCGTGCCCGCCCGCGCCGGCCTGCCCGTCGCCGAATATGCCGCCACCGTGGTCAAGAAGGCCGTCGTGGGCGCCGGCGGGGCCGACAAGTCCCAGGTGGGCTGGATGGTGGCCCGCCTTCTCCCCAGCGCCGGCAGGACCGCGGCCGACTCGGCCGACGCCCTGGCCGTCGCCATCGCCCACGCCCACGCCCGGACCGCGCGGCGGGTGGCCTGACCGTAGCCCGCCCGTCCCCGACGCCCGCCGGGTCCGCTGCCGCGTGCCGCCCCTCATCTGCGAACGGTCCTTGAGCCCCCAAGCGCGTCGGGCAAGATGCCACCATGCAGCTCGACCGCAGAACCGCCATGGCCGCCGCAACCGCCGCCGCGCTCGCGCCCACCGCGCGCGCCGCCCAGCCGCTCCACCTGCTGATCCTCGGCGGCACCGGGTTCATCGGGCCGCATCAGGTGCGCTACGCGCTGGCCCGCGGCCACAAGGTCACGATCTTCAACCGCGGCCGCCAGCCCAAGGCGTGGCCCGGCGAGGTCGAGGAGCTGCTGGGCGACCGCAACACCGGCGACCTCAAGAGCCTCGAAGGCAAGACCTGGGACGTCGTCATCGACAACCCGACCACCCTGCCGTTCTGGGTCCGTGACGCGGCGAAGGTCCTGAAGGGCCGCGTGAAGCACTACGTCTTCATCTCGACCATCTCGGTCTACGCCGAGAGCAACCGGATCGGCGCCGACGAGACCGCCGCGACCCTGCCCTACACGGGCGCCGACGCCATGGCCGAGACGGCCGACACGCTCCGCGCCAGCCAGGGCCGGCTCTATGGCCCCCTGAAGGCCGCGAGCGAGCAGACGGCGCGCGCCGCGTTCGGCGAGGACCGCACCACCGTCATCCGCCCGGGCCTGATCGTCGGCCCCGGCGACGAGACCGACCGCTTCAGCTACTGGCCCGTGCGCCTCGCCAACGACGGGAACCGCTGGGGTCCCGAGGCCGTCGCGCCGGGCAGCGGCGACGACCCGGTCCAGTTCATCGACTGCCGCGACCTGGCCGAATGGATCGTGCGCATGGCCGAAAAGCGCGCCGCCGGGACCTTCAACGCCTCGGGCCCGACCAAACCCATGCCGATGAAGGCGATGCTGGCCGAGGTGGGGAAGGCCGTGAACTCGCAGGCGAGGCTGGTCTGGGCGCCCGACGCCTTCCTGGCGGCGGAGAAGGTCGCGGCCTGGAGCGACATGCCGGTCTGGATCCCGGCCCGCGGCGGCGACTCCGCCGGCTTCCACCGCCGCAGCATGGCCCGCGCCCAGGCCCAGGGCCTGACCTACCGCCCGCTGGCGACCACCGCCGCCGACACCCTCGCCTGGTTCCGCCGGCAGCCGCCCGAGCGCCAGGCCAAGCTCCGCAGCGGCCTGACGCCCGAACGCGAGGCCGACCTGCTGGCGAAGCTGAGGAAGGCCTGAGCATGGACCGCCGCGCCATCCTCGCCGCCGTTGCGGCGCTGCCGCTCGGCGCCTGCGCGCCGCCGCGGCCCGCCGCGCCGACGGACGTCCGCCTCGACCACCTGCGGGCCTGGACGGCGCTGGAGGCGCGCACGCTGCTGAGCCTCGCCGGCATCGAGGGCATCGCGCCGCGCCACACCGTCGACGCCTGGCGCATCCTCTACCCGTCGACCGACAGCGCAGGCCGACCGACCCAGCTCTCCGGCCTGCTGGCCCTGCCGCGCGCACCGGCAGGCGGCCTGGTGAGCTGGCAGCACGGCACGACGACCACCCGCACCGCTGTCCCCTCGCGCCTCTCCATCGACGGCCTCTCAGCCGCCCTGGTGTTCGCCGGGACCGGGCGCGCCGTCGTCGCGCCCGACTACGTCGGCCTCGGCGACTCCGCGCTCATACACCCCTATCTCGTCGCCGACGACGCCGCCCGGGCGGTCAACGACCTCCTCGCAGCCGCCCGCCAGGTCGCGGGCGTGCCGAAGACGCCGCCGTTCCTCGCCGGCTTCTCTCAGGGAGGCACGGCCAGCCTCGCCGCCCACGCCGCGCTGGAGGCGAAGGGCGAGCGCGTGCGCGCCAGCGCCTCGGTCTCGGGCGCGCAGAACCTGCGGACGGTCAGCTTCCCGGTGGCCCTGGCCGGCGGCTCGCCGAACCATCCAGTCTACCTGGCCTACCTCGTGCGCGGATACTGCGCTTGCTATGGTCAGCCGCTGGAGAGCGTGCTGACGCCCACCGCCGCCGCCCAGGTGCGCGACCTCTTCGACACGCCCCGCAAGCCCGAAGAGGTCATGGCCGGCCTGCCGCGCCGCCCGCGCCAGATGTTCAGCCCGGGCTTCCTGGCCGCCTTCGACAACAATACGGCCAACTGGCTGCTCGACGCGCTCGCCGCCAACGAGACCAGCCACTTTACCCCGAAGGCGCCGATCCGCCTCTACTACGGAACCGCCGACCGCGACGTGGTCCCCGCCGAGGCGATGCAGACCGCCGCCGAGATGCAGGCGCGTGGCGGCGAGGCGTTCGCCGTCAAGGTGGGCGACTACGACCACGACAACGTGATGCTCCACGCCGCCCCGCTGATCTTCCGCTGGCTCGCCGAGCTCGAAGGCCAGGGCCACGCCTGAACGGGACGGCGGCATAAGTTCGCCATCGTTCCCCCGGACTCGCGGCTGCGGTACTTCTGGCGGGCACATGTCCCCGGTGATTCGCACATGATCGGCCGCCTGCGCGGCGCCGTGGCCGAAGTC
>NZ_JAEUMO010000082.1 GCF_016793285.1 Phenylobacterium sp. | reverse complement strand
GCCTCCATCATCAGCTCGGCCAGCTTCACCGGGACCGTCGGGTCCTTCTCCGACGGCTTCAGGATGAAGCTGTTGCCCACCGCGATCGACACCCCGAACATCCACATCGGGATCATGCCCGGGAAGTTGAACGGCGTGATGCCCGCCCCCACGCCCAGCGGCTGGCGCATCGAGTAGACGTCGATGCCGGGCCCGGCGCCTTCGGTGTACTCGCCCTTCAGCGCGTGCGGGATGCCGCAGGCGAACTCGATGACCTCCAGCCCTCTCTGGATGTCGCCCTTGCTGTCGGCGATGACCTTGCCGTGCTCGCTCGACAGGACCTCGGCCAGCTCGTCCATGCGCGCCTCGACCAGCCGCTTGAACTCGAACATCACGCGGGCGCGGCGCTGCGGGTTCACCACCGCCCAGGTCTGCTGCGCGCGCACCGCCGAGCGGACCGCCAGGTCCACCTCCGCCTCCGTCGCGAACGCCACCCGCGCCTGCGCCTCGCCCGTGTTCGGGTTCATCACGTCGCCGTAGCGGCCCGAAGCGCCCACATACACGGCGCCGTCGATGAAATGGCTGATCTCTCGCATGGCCGGCTTTTAGGACGCCGGGCCGCGGGAGCCTAGAGGGGTCGTGTCAGGCCGCGGCCGCCGATCCGGCCTGGACCACTGCGTCCTCGAACAGGTCGTAGACCTCGCAGGTGACGTAGGGCGCGACCGGGCTGTGGCGGAAGCGGTAGCCGCGGTCCACGCAGGCGTAGTCGGTCATCGTGGCCTGGACGGCGTCGGGCGAAACCTCGCGGTTCCGCACGCGGCCGATGTAGCGGTCGAAGAGGCCCTTCAGCGAGCAGCCCAGGCCGTGGCTCACGGTCTTGAAGAGCCGCCCGTCGATCCGGTCCTCGCCGATGATGTCGAGTTCGGCGGCGAAGCCGGCGCGGGCGAGCGCCGCCTGCTGGCGCTGCTTCACCTCGGGCGGCGAGACAGGGTCCCAGGCGGCGTTGACCATGAAGTACTGCGTGCCGGCGTCCTCCGCCGCCGCGCGCTGGGCGGCGATGTGCGGCGGGTAGCGCAGGTCGCGGATCAGGTCGCGGTCGCGGCTGTAGAAGTCGGGCGCGTTGCGGTCGCTCAGCGTCCACGCGCTGCGGGTGCGGGCGTGCAGGTTCAGGCCCTCGTAGCCGATCGTGATCTCGGGCAGGTCGCCCATCGCCAGGAAGTTCATCGGCGGCTGGGCATAGGCCGAATTGTCGATGATGGCGGCCAGGGTCGAGGGCGCGATCTTGGCCATCAGGTGGGCGATGTAGGCGCCGTGCGACGAGCCCAGCGCCACGATCCGGCCGGCGTCGAAGGGCGGGGCGTTCTCCATCAGGTCACCGATGACCAGCAGGTGGTCGAGCGCCTGGATGAGGCCGAAGTTCTGCCGCTCGCCATGCGCCGGGTCGATCCAGACCTTCGGCGCGACGTTGGCCTTGGCGGCGGCCAGGGCCTGCACGACCTCGCGGAAGTCGGTGATGTTCCGGACCTGGGCCTTGGCCAGGATCGCCGCGCCGATCAGGTAGGCCTGTTCGGACGGGTCGATCGAGATCGCACCTCCGTTGGTCGGCCGCGCATGGAAGGCGTGGTAGCGCACGCTGACGGCGCCCATGCCCGTGGTCTCGACGATGTGGCGCCGCAGGCCCGCGCTGTAGTCGCTGGCCGTATCGTCGCCGAATCCCGAGATCACCAGCGCCAGCCCCGGCGCCTCGCCCTCCTGCGGCCAGGTGATGTCGTAGGCGAGGCCGGCGGTGCGCGGCTTGCCGACCTCGTAGTCGGGCGCGCCGGCGATCTCGCGGGTGATCTCGATCATGGGAACCTCGGCCTCGGACCTGCGAGGGTCGGCGAACGTGGTTAACCCTTCGCGAACAGGCCCCTCAGGCGGCCGCGGCCGCTGTGGCGGGCGGCGCGTCTTCCTGCCCGAGGCCGGCGTCGAAGTCCTGCAGGATGTCCAGGAGGGTCCCGGCGTCGGCCACCAGCGTGCGGCCGTGGGGGAACTGGTAGCGCCAGTAGGTGGCGATGTGGCTGATCAGGCCGCAGCCCTCGCCCAGGGTGAGGAACATGTCGGGCGACTTCAGCAGGAAGTCGCGGAAGCCCAGGGCGTTGCCGCTGGCCGTCAACTCGGCGAACACGTCGTCGTAGATCTTGAGCTGGGTCCGCACCGCGCGCACCTGGCGCTCCAGCTTGGTGCGGAGCCGCAGTTTCGTCTCCTCGATCTCGCTGCGGGTGGCGCTGTCGATGATGCCGGCCACCTTGGCCCGCATGAGTTCGGCGAACACGTCCTTCACCTGGCCCCAGAGGGTATTCAGCACCCACTTGTAGTAGAGGAAGCCCTTCCAGGCGAAGATCCCCTCCTGGTAGTTCTCCTTTTCCAGGCGGAGCGTCAGGCGCAGCGGCTCCAGGCGCTCGTCCGACTTGGAGACCAGCAGCGCCTCGACCAGGCGGTTGATGTTGCCTTCCAGCCCGTCGGAGTCGCGGTAGGCCAGCTCGATCAGCTTGGCGATCTCGGTGCCGACGAAGCGCTGCATGCGCGTCAGGTCCGGGCCGGAGATGTCGAAATGGCTGGGGCTGATGGTGAAGCTGCGGCGCTTCAGGTGCTCGCGCAGCAGGAACGGATCCAGCGACGGCAGCTCGTCGATCGCTTCCAGAACGGCCACGTCGCGCTCCAGGTCGCCCGCCTCGCCGCGCAGCACCTCGAACGCCTCGCGCCAGCCCTTCTCGGCGACGAACACCGAGCGGCCGCCCAGGCCCAGGTCTTCGCGTGCGAAGGGGATGATCAGCTTGGTGGCGCTGTAGCGGTGGTCGGTGAACCCCTCGCGCTCGGAGCCGCGCAGACGGTGGCGGACGATGACCGCGCCGTTCAGCGGGTCGGCGACGAAGAACGGGTTCGCGGCGTGGGCGGGATTGTCGGCGTTGCGCACGAGCAGCGCGGCCAGATTGAGCACGCGCGAGGTCGAGGCCGTCTTCTCAAGGCCCCGCAGACTGCGGAACGTCCGATCCTGCACGCTACTTACCCCCGAGGCCTCGCGTCGTCGGTTATCCTTGACGAGTCTGGTAAACTTTCTCCGAAGAGTTGGCGGCGTCCTGCCGAGCGGTTGACGGCGGCGGCGGCTTGCCGCCCATTGCCCACCCGATCTGGAGAGGTCCGGTGACCCGCGATCTGGCCGACAGCCTGGGACCGCATGTGGACGATGTGACGTTCCGGGCGGCGTTCGACGCCTCGCCGCGGCCCTTGCTGCTCGTCGCCGCCGATCCGCCGAAGTTCACGATGGCGGCGGTGAACGCCGCCCACGCCCGCGCCTTCCGCACGGAGGCCGCGGCGTTGCTGGGGCGCGGCGTGATCGAGGTCTTTCCGAAGGGGGTCAGCCGCGAGGTCGACGTGTTCGTCGAGGCGATCCGGCAGTCGTTCGCGGCGGTGCTTTCGGAAGGCAAGGCGCACGCGATGGGCGTGCGGGCCTTTCCGATCCAGCGGGCCGACGGCGCGAGCGACGAGCGCTTCTGGTCGGCCGTGAACGCGCCGGTGTTCATGCCCGATGGCCGCCTGGGCTATATCCTGAGCGCGGTGCAGGACGTCACCGGCGAGGTGCTGGAGCGGCGCAGCGAGGAGGCCCGCGAGCTTCTGATGCGCGAGGTGGATCATCGGGCGCGCAATTCGCTGACGGTGGTGCAGTCGCTCCTGCGGCTGACCTCGGCGCCCGACGTCGACACCTATCGGCGGATCCTCACGGGGCGCGTCGAGGCGCTGGCGCGGGCGCAGACCTCTCTGGTCGCCCGCCGCTGGGAAGGTGCGGCGTTGACCGAGGTGGTGGAGCGCGAGCTGGCGGCCCTGGCCGACGCCGGCCGCTACGCAATCGAGGGGCCGTATGTGCTGCTGAAGGCCGGGCACGTCCAGAACATGAGCATGGCGCTGCACGAACTCGCCATCAACGCGGCCAAGTACGGCGGGCTCTCCCAGGACGGCGGGCGGGTCGGCGTGAGCTGGACGCGCCGCGGCGACGAGCTGACGCTGACGTGGCGCGAACGCGGGGGGCCGGACGTGGCGCCGCCGACCCGTGAGGGCTTCGGCTCCCGGCTGATCCGCGAACTGGGCCGGCTGATGCAGGGCGACATCCGCTTCGACTGGGCGGTCGAGGGACTGGAGGTCGAGATGCGGCTGCGCCTCGACGCCCAGCAGCCTCGGACCGACGCCTGATCGGGTCGATCGGGATGCCGGGCCGGCTCGTACCGGCTCAGCAGCAGTCGCCGTTGTTCCGGTCGGCGCCGAGCCCGCGCCCCTCGTAGGGGCCTCCGGCCGAGCAGGACTCCAGCAGCCGGGCGAAGAAGGGCGCGCAGAGGTCGGGCCGTCCTCCGCAGCAGTCCTGAACCAGGTACTCCATCAGCTCGCCGAAGTGCTCGTGCGAAACGCTGTAGATGATCGAGCGGCCGTCGCGCCGGGAGGCGACGAGGCCGGCGGCGGCCAGGACGTTCAGATTGCTGGACGAGGTGTTCTGCAAGACGCCGGTGCGCCGCGCGATCTCGCCGGCCGGCAGTCCGCCCGGGCCCGCCTCGACGAGCAGGCGGAAGGCCATGAGGCGGCCCTCGTGACCCAGGGCGGCGAGGGACTTGGCGGCTTTCGGAGCTTCCATGGGCCTCGAACCGTCGGCAGCCCGACAATTGAGAACGACTCTCAATTTCCGCCATCTAACGCCAGTCCGACGCCGCCGTCGAGCGGGATGAGGCGGAACGGCCGGTTCGGCGCCGCAGGCGCCGCCCGCCCCGAAGCAAATGCGCGTTGCCGGGCGACAAAATTTTACGTCGTGGAGGGGGCCTTCGCGTTGGGTGTAGCCTTCGGCCCCGAAGCCCGCCGGAGGATCGGCGGAGGGAGGTTCCGAATGTCCAATGTCCCGACCCGCGGCCTGAGCCACGTCGCCCTCGTCTGCTCCGACATGTACGAAACCGTGAAATTCTGGGAGGAGATCGGCATCCCGCTGGTCAAGATGGAAGAGCTGCCCGGCGGCGGACAGCACAGCTTCCACGACATGGGGGCCGGGGCGATGCTCTCGTACATGACGTTCGCCGACGCGCCGGCCTTCGCGCCCGGCATCGCGTCGCAGCCGCTGGACATCCGCAAGGACGGCGCGAAGACGGCGATCGCCTCGATGAACCACGTGGCGCTGGACATCCCGGCCGAGCGTTTCGACGAGATCCTGGCCGCCATGCGGGCCCGCGGCGTCACGGTGCGCACGATCAACCACGGCAGCTCCGACCCGTTCGGCGAAAAGCCCGACGCCGACACCTGGATCCGCTCGATGTACTTCCGCGACCCCGACGGGATCGCGTTCGAGTTCGCCAGCCTGCTGCGCGAGCTGGGCACGAAGGAAGACCTGGCCCCCGGCGTGAAGAACGCCAAGGGCGAGCGCGTCGACTACACGCCGGTCCTGCTGCGCAAGCCCGCCGCCGCCTAGGCCCGCTTCAGGGCCTCCAGGTTGGCGGCGTGGGCATGGCGGTCGATGTTGTAGAACGCCATGATGCTCATCGAGACCGTGTAGATCGCCACCAGCATCGGCAGGTAGAGCGTGATGAGGGTCTGCAGCACCTCGGGCGCGACCTCGCCCTTCCTGGCGCCGATGGGGAAGTGGGCGGCCGAGAGCACCAGGCCCGCCAGCGCCGGCCCGCCCGCCGAGGCGATCTTCTTGAAGAGGCTGTCGGCGGCGAACAGGAAGCCTTCCGAGCGCCGGCCCGTCCTGACCGCGTTGTCCTCGACCACGTCGGCGATCATCGCCGAGATGCAGATGCCGGTGACGCTCCAGGAAACGAAGTTCACGAAGCGCCCGGCCGCCAGCAGGTAGAAGAGCGCCGGGTCGCCGTTCTCGGGCGCCACGCCGAGCAGCCGCAGGATGAACGGCGTGAGTTCGCCCATCGCGCCCACGAAGTAGCCGATCAGGGCGGCCTCCTTCTTGCCGATCCGCCGGGTCAGTTGCGGCGCCAGGATGACGCCCGTGAGGCTGGCGGCCGCCGTGGTCGCGGCCAGTATGGCGAGCTGCCCCTGGGTGAGCTGCCAGAAGAAGAGCGAGATGTAGATCGCCAGCCCCTGGGTGATGCCGGCGACGAGATACACCAGCGCGCCGGAGCCCATGATGGTGAGGAAGGCGCGGTTCTTCAGCACCTCGAAGATCTGCTTCAGGTGGTTGGTGCGGGCGGCGGGGCCCGCCTGGCGCAGCCACGGGATGAAGCGGTGGGTGGCGATCGAGGAGATCAGGATGGTGGTCGCGATCACCAGGGCGCCGACGATGGAATAGGAGAAGTATCCGTCCTTCGCCAGCACGCCGCCCCCGCCGCCGGGCTGCTCCTTCATCGCCACCTGATAGGCGAAGACGGTCATGCCCATGCTGCCCAGCGTGCTCATCAGCACCCGCACCGCGACCACGACCGTGCGCCGGTCGTAGCCCTCGACGAGTTCCGGCATCAGGGCCGACGACGGCAGTTCGAAGAAGGTGTCGAAGAGCCGGATCGTGAGCAGGCAGGCCATCATGTAGGCGAACAGCCGCAGGCCCTCGAGACCGCTGGGCGGGTTCCAGATCAGGAAGAAGCAGATCGCGACCGGCGCGGCCGCCGCGTACATGAACGGGTGCCGGCGGCCCCAGCGGGTGCGGGTGTTGTCCGAGAGCTGCCCGACCGCAGGGTCGATGAAGGCGTCGACGACCAGGGCGAAGCCGATGCCGAGGCCCACCAGGCTGGCCGGCAGGCCCATCACCTGATTGTAGAAGATCATCAGGAACGTCGCGAGGCCGCTCGACTTGACCGAGTTCGAGATTGATCCTGCGCCGTAGAGGCCGATCGAGAGCCAGCCGAAGTGAGGACGTTCGCGGGCCCCGGCGGTCGTTTTGGCGATCATGACGCCCGGACCGTAGGGGCGGGCCTCGCGCCCCACCTACCGAATAAAGTTCAGCGGCCGGCAAACGAGATTTGCCGCGCCGCCGTCATCCGAAGCCGTTGTCCGCGAGCCAGGCTCCCAGGAGGTCGATCCAGCGGTCGGACGGGGCGCCCTGGCGCACCATGCCGAAGCCGTGCGTCCCCCGGGCGAAGATGTGCAGCTCCGACGGGCGGTCGGCCGCCGACCAGTCGAGGTAGAGCCCCTCGACCATGTGGAACAGCAGCCGGTCGTCGTGGGCGATGACGGTGAAGATCGGCGGGGCGTCGGCGGGGACGGGCCGGCCCCTGGTCTCGCCGCCGTAGATGGGGGCGATGAAGGCCGGCGGCGGGCCCTGCGGGTCCATGGCCACGTCGACGATCAGGAAGGCGCCGGCGGAGAAGCCGATCATGCCGATCCTCTCCGGGTCGAGGCCGTACTCGCCCGCGCGCTGGCGCACGACGGCCAGGGCGCGCCGGCCGTCGTCGGCGGCGATGTCGCGGGCGTAGAGCAGGCGCTCGTCGCGGACGATGTCGCCCATGGCCTTCGGCGCCCTGGCGGCGGTGAGCGGCTCGGAGAGCAGGCTGTCGTTCCGCGCCATCCGCGCGGCGAAGGCGAGCGGATCGGCGGGCGTGGCCGAGACGCGGTACTTGAGCAGGAAGGCGGTGTAGCCGCGCGCGGCGAACCACTCCGCGACGTCGGTCCCCTCGTGCGTCCACGCCAGGATCGACCAGCCGCCGCCCGGGCAGACGACCACGCTGGACCCGTTCGCGGCGACCGTCGGCCGATAGACCGTCAGCGTCGGGTGCGAGACGTTGCGCAGCATCGTCGTGCGGGCGGCGAGACCGGCCGGCGGGCTGAACGTGCTCTCGGGCGGGACGCCCTCGATGGTGCGCGGCGGCGGGTCGGACCAGAGGTCGATCACCTCGTGCGTGGTCGCCGCGGCGCCGGGATCGTCGGCCATGGTCGTCCTCCCTTGTCGTTGGGAGACAACATGAGCTTGCGCGCGCGATCGGCCTAGAGGGCTTCCCCGGCCGCGGCTTCGCGTTCCGGCGCGTGCCTGATATGTTCTCGTGATGAGCGATGACGACGATGAACTGACCCCGGACGAGGAGGAGGCCTGGTGCGCGGAGATGCGCGATCAGGTCGTCGACTACCTGCAGCGCCAGCCGGGTCGCCATGGCCAGGTCGGGGAATGGCCTGGCTGGCGCATGGCCCCGTACGTCTCCGTGTGGGCCGTGGAGAGCCTGAAAGCGCCCGGGTCCGTCGGATGGTGGGTCATCAGCGGCGATCTGCCCACCGACTACTGCTCGTCCTCGGAGGACTGCAACAATCCCAGACGCGCCATGCGGCGCTTCGCAGAGAGCTGGCGGCGCGCGATCGCCGCCACGCCCGAAGACGCTGCGACGCTCGGCGACACGTGCCTCCCCGTGGAGTTTGCCGACATGCTTGCGAGCCGGGCGGACTTCCTGCTCGAGATGGTCCGCGACGACGAACTCTGGCCCGAGGACGTGCCGGACCGTGACTCGTCGACGAACTTGCACTAGAAGCGCCGCCGTCATGACGCGGTCCTCGCACCATCACGGCCATCACCACCATCCGACCCGGGCGGGTTCGGACGGCGTGCGCGTGGCCTGACGCGGACCCCTCCCGAAGCCCCGCCAACGCGGACGGGGCTCGACCTTCTCCAGCTTCGTCCGTCGCCTCAATCGCAGAGAGACGACCATGGACGCCCTTCCTTCCTTGAGTGAGACCGCCCCAGAGGCTAAGCGCCCCGCCATGAGCGAGCGCCCCGAAGCCCGAACGCCCCGCGGATTCATCGACCGGCGCGCGCGCGACGTCGTCGGCGAGCGGGCGATCCTGGCCGCGGTCAGCGGGGTCTACGAGCGCTGGGGCTTCGAGCCGCTGGAGACCGGCGCGTTCGAATACGTCGACGCGCTGGGCAAGTTCCTGCCCGACACCGACCGGCCCAACGAGGGTGTCTTCGCCCTGACGGACGACGACGAGCAATGGGTGGCGCTGCGCTACGACCTGACGGCGCCGCTGGCGCGGTTCGCCGCGCAGAACTGGGAGACGCTGCCCAAGCCCTTCCGGCGCTACGCCTACGGACCGGTGTGGCGCAACGAGAAGCCCGGGCCGGGCCGCTTCCGCGAGTTCGTACAGTGCGACGCCGACACCGTCGGGTCTGCGCGGCCCGAGGCCGACGCCGAGATCATCGCCATGGTGGCCGAGGGGCTGGAGGCTGCCGGCCTGCCGGCGGGCTCGGCGGTGATCAAGATCAACAACCGCAAACTCCTCAACGGCCTGATGGCGGCGGCCGGCGTGACCGACGAGGGCCAGAAGCTCGCGGTGCTGCGTGCGGTCGACAAGCTGGACCGGCTGGGGCCGGACGGCGTGCGGCTCCTGCTGGGCGAGGGCCGCAAGGACGAGTCCGGCGCCTTCACCAAGGGCGCGGGTCTCAACGCGACCGCGGCCGAGCGGGTGCTGGCGTTCACGGCGGCGGGCGTCGGCGGGCGGACCGAGACCCTGGCGAAGCTGGCCGATGTGGTCGGCGGCTCGGCCGAGGGCGACGAGGGGCTGGCGGAACTGGCCGCGATCGACGCGGCGCTGAAGGGGCTCGGCGTGGGCGCGGACCGGGCCATCGTCGAGCCGTCGGTCGTGCGCGGGCTGGAATACTACACCGGTCCGGTGTTCGAGGCCGAACTGCTGCTTTCGACGCTGGACGAAAAGGGCCAGCCGATGCGGTTCGGCTCCATCGGCGGAGGCGGCCGCTACGACGATCTGGTGGCGCGGTTCACGGGCGAGCGGACGCCGGCCACCGGCTTCTCGTTCGGCGTCTCGCGGCTGGCTTCGGCGCTCAGGGCCGCGGGCCGCGACATGGCGAAGGCCGCGCGCGGGCCGGTCGTGGTGATCGCGTTCTCGCCCGACCGCATGGCCGACTACTTCGCCGTCGCCCGCGAGGTGCGCGCCGCCGGAATCCCGGCGGAGGTCTACCTCGGCGCGTCGGGCATGAAGGCGCAAATGAAGTACGCCGACCGGCGGCTGTCGCCCGCCGCCATCATCGTCGGCGACGACGAACTGGCGGCCGGGACGGTGACCGTGAAGGACCTCGACCTCGGCCGGGAGCTGGCCTCGAAAGTCACCGACAACGCCGAGTGGCGAGCCGAACGCCCGGGACAGCAGACGATCCCGCGGGGCGAGCTGGTCGCGGCGCTGCGGCGCATCCTGGACGCCGCAGGCTGATGCGCGTCGAACCCGCCGTCCCGGCCGACGTGACGGCCGACGTCCGCGCGCCCCTGGAGGCGTCCGGCGCCGAGCGCGCCGACGCGCCGCTGCTCCAGCCGCTGAACCTGCTGCTCGACCTCGCCGGCGAGGCGATGCGGGCGCGGCTGTTCGTGGTGCAATCCGAAGGCGGGGCCGAGAATTGCCTGCGGCCGGACTTCACCGTGGCCATCGCGCGCCAGCATATTGCAAGCGGCCGCGCGGCCGGCGCCTACTGGTACGAGGGCGCCGCGTTCCGGGCGTCGTCGGGCGCCGACAGGCCCGAGGAGTTCGTGCAGGTCGGGCTGGAGATGTTTTCGCCCGGCGGCGGCAGCGTGGAGGCGGCGGACGCCGAGATCGCCGGCCTGGCCTGGCGGGCTGCCGGGGCGGGCGGGCGCGGGGACCTGTCGCTCTGGCTGGGCGACGTGGCGCTGTTCTCGGCCTTCGTGGAGAGCCTGGACCTGCCGGAAGGTCTCGCGGCGCGGCTGAAGCGCGTGGCGGGTCGTCCGCGGCTGCTCTGGAACGAGCTGTCGCGCGTGGGCGAGTCGGACGCGAACGGCGGCGGCGCCCTCGCCGGACTGCTGGCGGGCCTCAGCGAGACGCAGGCCGCGGTGCTGCTGGAGGAGGTCTGGGCGCTGGCCGGCGTGGAGCCTGTGGGCGGCCGCGGACCGGCGGAGATCGCCGCGCGGCTGGTGCGCAAGGCCGAGGCGGCCAAGGCGCCGGCGCTGAGCGAGGGCCAGGCCGACGCGGTCCGCGCCTTCATGGCGATCGACGATCAGCCGGCCTATGCCTTCGCCAAGGTGCGGGACCTGGCGGGCCGGAACGACGCCGCCCTGAAGGCGGCGCTCGGCGGCTGGGAGGCGCGGCTTCAGGAGCTCGCGCGCGTCGCGCCCGCCGACGCGACCCGGTTCACGCCGGCGCTGGGTCACGCCTTCGACTACTACGACGGCATCACCTTCGAGGTGCGCTCGGCCGGGATCGGGCCTGAGCGGCCGGTGGCCGTGGGCGGCCGCTACGACGGGCTGCTGGCGCGGCTCGGCGGCGCCGGCGACGCGCGCGCGGTGGGCTGCATGGTCCGCCCCTGGCGGGCCTGGTGCGATGGCGAAGGGGCGGAGGGCGAAGCGTGAGCCTGATCATCGCCATTCCGTCCAAAGGGCGGCTGAAGGAACAGGTCGAAGGCTGGCTGGGGGACAGCGGGCTCAGGCTCGAGGTGACCGGCGGCGCGCGCGGCTATGTCGCCAGCCTGAAGGGTGTGCCGGGCGCACAGGTGCGGCTTCTGTCGGCGGCCGACATCGCCGATGCGCTGGACGCGGGGGAGGTCCACCTGGGCGTCACCGGCGAGGACCTGCTGCGCGAGCGCGGCGAGGACCTGGACAGCCGGGTGCTGCTGCTGCGGGCGCTGGGCTTCGGCCGCGCCGACCTGGTGGTGGCCGCGCCCAAGAGCTGGCTCGACGTCGAGAGCATGGCCGACCTGGAGGAGGTGGCCCACGAGCACCTGTCGCGCACGGGGCGGCGGATGCGGGTGGCGACGAAGTACCTGGCGCAGACCCGTGTGTTCTTCGCGCGGCACGGCGTGGCCGACTATCGCATCGTGGAGTCGGGCGGCGCGACCGAGGGTGCGCCGGCGACCGGCGCGGCGGAGCTGGTGGTCGACATCACCACCACCGGCGCGACGCTGCAGGCCAACGGGCTGAAGGTGCTCAGCGACGGCGTGATGCTGAAGAGCCAGGCGCAACTCGCCGCCAGCCTGCGCGCGGCCTGGGACGACGAGGCCCTGGCCGCGGCCGAGCGGCTGCTGCGCATCGTCGAGGCCCGCGCCGCGGCGCTGAGGAGCGCGACCCTGGCCTGGCCGGCCCGCGGCGATGCGGCCGAAGCCGCAGCCGTCGCGGCGCTTGTCGTGGCCGGCGCGTCGCGGCGGCCGAACGGCCTGCTGGTCGACTCCGCGCAGGTGGCGGACTCGGCGCTCGCGCTCAGCACGGCCGGGCTCGGGCCGGTCACGGTCTCGAAGCCGGACTTCGTCTTCGACGTCGCCTGCCCGTCGTTCAAGCAACTGAAAGAACGTGTCTTTTGACCATGACGTCAAAAGGCGACGCAAAAGTTCCTCCAAACCGCGATTTTATCGTCACCCATGCTCAATTTGCGGTGAGGCCCCGTTGACTCGGGTAGAAAATTGCCGTCCTGTCACATCGCGAGAGACATGAAGGCGCCAAGTCCTGAGGTCTCCGGCGTTTCGGGGAGGAAACGCCCGCTCTATCAGAGCGACTGCTCAAGGCGGCCCGCAGCGACTATCCCCCGCTGCGGGCCGATTCTTTTCCCGGTCCACGCCATTTTCGACAAGTCAGTCAAAAGGCAAACGCCGCGCAGGGGTGCGCTCCCGATTCAATGAAACCGCGGAATACGCGGAATGGCGCGGCGCAAGTTCCGCGTTCTTCCGCGCTTCCGCGGTTCTAAAAATGAGGAAGCCTCCGCTCGCGCGGAGGCTCGAAGGGGTTCACAGCCTCACCAGATCCGCACGCGCTTCTCGGGCGGGAGGTACATCGGGTCTCCGGGCTGCACGTCGAAGGCCTCGTAGAAGGCGTCGATGTTCCTCATCGGGATGTCGACGCGGGCGACGGGCGGCGAGTGCGGGTCGCTGACCAGGATCTGCTTCATCAGGTCGTCGCGGTACTTGCCGCGCCAGACCTGCGCCCAGCCCAGGAACACGCGCTGGTCGCCCGTGAGCCCGTCGATGACCGGGGCCGGCTGGCCCTTCAGCGACAGGTGGTAGGCGTCGAGCGCCAGCAACAGGCCGCCCAGGTCGGCGATGTTCTCGCCCATGGTCAGGTCGCCGTTGATCTTCGCGCCCGGCAGAATCTCGGTGGCAGAGTACTGCTCGCCGAGGATCCTGGCCTGGGCGTTGAATCGGGCTTCGTCGGAGGCCGTCCACCATTCCGCCAGGCGGCCGTCGCCGTCGGACTTGCGGCCCTGGTCGTCGAAGCCATGGGTGATCTCGTGGCCGATCACGCCGCCGATGCCGCCGTAGTTGATGGCCGGGTCGCCCTCGGGGTCGAAGAACGGCGGCTGCAGGATCGCGGCCGGGAAGACGATCTCGTTCTTCGTCGAGGAGTAGTAGGCGTTGATCGTGCCCGGGGTCATCTCCCACTCGCCGCGGTCGACGGGGGCGTTGATGCGTCTCACGCGATAGTCCCACTCGAAGGCCGAAGCGCGCTCGATGTTGCCGTAGAGGTCGTCCGCCCGGATCGCCAGCGCCGAGTAGTCCCGCCACTTGTCGGGGTAGCCGATCTTCACGTTGAACCTGGCGAGCTTCTCGAGGGCCTTGGTCTTGGTCTCGGCGCCCATCCAGTCGAGCTTGCGGATGCGCGCGGCGAGCGCGCTGCGGATGTCGCCGACCAGGGCCTCCATCCGCGCCTTGTTCTCGGGCGGGAAGTAGGCCTCGACGTAGAGCTTCCCCACCGCCTCGCCGAGGTTGCCGTCGACGGTGTCGACCGCACGCTTCCAGCGCGGACGCTGTTGCTGGACGCCTGAGAGCGTCTTCGAGCGGAATTCGAAGCGGGTCTGGTCGAAGGTCTTCGAGAGGTACGGCGAGGCCTGGTCGATGGTGGTGAAGGCGAGCCAGGCCTTCAGCGTCTCGAGGTCGGTCCTGGCGAACACCTGGGCGATCTTCGGGAACGCCGTGTTCTCGGCGACCACGACGCGTTTGGCGGCGCCGAGGTCGGCGCCGGCCAGGAACGCGGTCCACGGGAAGCCGGGGGCGAAGCTCGCCAGCCTGGCGGTCTCGACGGGGTTGTAGGTCCGGTCGTCGTCGCGGCGCTCGGCGCGCGTCCAGGAGACCCTGGCGATCTCGGTCTCCATGGCGACGATCGCCTTGGCGCCGGCCTGCGGGTTGGCCCAGCCCCCGAGCTTGAGCATCTTGGCGATGTAGGCCTCGTAGGCCTCGCGCTGCGGCTTGAACCTGTCGTCGAGGTAATAGTCGCGGTCGGGCAGCGTGATGCCGCCCTGCCCGAGGTAGACGGCGTACTTCAGCGGGTCCTTGGAGTCGTCGTAGATCTGCGGATCGAAGAAGCTGCGGCCGAAGCCCTTGGCGGTGGCGCCCATCAGCCGGGCGATCTCGTCTCGGCTCGTCGCGGTGCGGATTTTAGCGAGGTCGGGCGCCAGCGGCCTGGCTCCCAGGGCCTCCACCTTCGCCTCGTCCATGTAGCTCTTGTAGAGCGCGCCCACCTTGGCCTCGGGCCCATGCGCGGCGCCGGCGGCCGAGGCCTTGTCGATGACCGCTTTCAGGCGGTCGCGCGACAGTTCGTCCAGGGCATTAAAGGCGCCGTAACTGGAGCGGTCGGCCGGGATCTCCAGCTTCTCCATGTAGACGCCGTTGGCGTAGCGGAAGAAGTCGTCGCCGGGCTTCGCCGAGCGGTCCATGCCGGCCGCGTCGAAGCCCCACGGCCCCATGCGCGGCGCCCTGGTCAGGTCGCGGACGGCCGTTTCGGGCGCGGTGGCGCCGTCTGCGGCAAAGGCGGGGCAGGGAAGCAGGACGGGCGCGGTCACGAGCAGGGCGGCCGCGGACGCGGCGGCGAGCGGGAGGGTCTTCATGGGTGAGGTCGTGCTCTCTCGATGAGGCGCAGGGACGATGAGGCGGAACGGCGCGATCATGCCCCCGGCCCGGCCCGTTACGCGCGTTACATTTTTGTCAGGCGGTCATTTGCGGACGGGCGGCGCGAGACCCACGACGAACGACGCCTTCACCCGGGCTCCGCTGGCGAAGACGAGGGTGGCGGGCAGGGTGTCGCCGACGTTCAGCGCCTTGGTCAGGCCCATGAACATCAGGTGGTATCCGCCCGGGGCGAATGTGACGCTCCGGCCCGCCGCGACGGGCACGCGGGCCACCATCTTCATCGACGCCATGCCGTTCGCGATGGACGAATGGTGGATCATCACATGGCCGGAAAGCGGGCTCTCGGCGGCGACGAGGGCGTCGGCCGGGCCCGCGTTGCTGAGCGTCATGTAGCCTGCGCCGGTGGAGCCCTGGGCGGCGGGTCGGCTCCAGGCGGCGGAGACCTTCGGGGCGGCTTGCGCCGACGCTGCGGCGAGCGTCAGCGCGGCGGCGGTGATCAGGAATTTCATGTCGGCCCTCAACCGATGGCGAACGGATCGTTGTTCGGATCCTCGCTCCATTGATACTCCAGCAGCCGCGCAAGCGTGCGCGCCGCCTCCTTGCCGTGCAGGCGGGCCACCACGCCCAGCGCCATGTCGGTTCCGGCCGAGACGCCCGAGGAGGTGATGTACTTGCCGTCCTCGACCCACCGTGCATGCCTCACCCACGTCACCCCGCCGCCCTGCTGCTCGGCGAGGGCGAAGAACTTCTTGTTCGACGTGGCGCGGCGGCCCTTCAGCAGGCCCGCCCTCGCGAGCAGCGCCGAGCCCGTGCAGACCGAGGTGGTGAACTCGGCGCCGCGGTCGGCGTCGCGCAGGTACTGCAGGAACGTCTCGTTCCTCAACTGCGCGAACGTGCCGACGCCGCCCGGCGTCATCACGATGTCGAGCGGCGGGGCGCTCGCGAAGTCGTGGTCGGCCACGACCGACACGCCCTGCGCCGAGCGCACCGGCCCCGCCGTCTGGGCGACGAAGATCACCTTCAGGTCGGGCGTGTTGGCCCACATCTCGACGGGGCCGAAGACGTCCAGCACCTCGAAGTCCGGGTAAAGCACCACGCCGACGGTCTTCTTCTTGCCAGCGGCCGGGGCCGGAGAGGGGGCCTGGGCGGTCGCCGTCCGCGAATGGGCCAGCAGGACGCCTAGGCCCAGGGCGGCGCGCGCCATCCAGCGGCGGCGGGTGTCGATGTTGTCGCTCATGAGATCCTCCCTTTGGGTTCAGAAGCCGGCGCTCAGGCCGGCATAGACGGCGCGCCCGTCGCCGGGCCAGTAGGCGGCGCTGGTCGCGCCGGCGGCGATCTGCGCCTGGACGTTGGAGACGTAGGTCTTGTCCGCCAGGTTGCGGGCGTCGAGGAACAGGCTGACGCGGTCGTTCAGCGCATAGCCCGCGCCCACGTTGAAGACCGTATAGGCCGGCGCGCCGGTCGTGTTCCGGTAGTCGACCCAGACCGCCGAGGCGGCCTCCAGCGAGGGCGCGACGAACCACCCGGCGGGGTGCTGCCAGCGCAGCTCGGCGCGGTAGAAGCGCCTGGGCGCGATCGGCAGGCGGTTGTCGCCGTACTGGCTGTCCCCCCGGAAGCGGAAGTCGGAGAGGGTGTAGGTCTGGCGCAGGCGCAGCCGCCGCGTGATGTCCCAGTCCAGCGCCGCCTCGACGCCCTGGTGGACGGTGTCGCCGGCGTTGAAGGTCGAGGCCGGGATGTTCGGCGCCACGGTGAACTGCAGGAGTTCCTTCCTGAGCTCCGCCCGGTAGGCGGTGAGGTCCCAGGTGAGCGGGCCGCGCCGGCCGCGCGTCCCGACCTCGGCGGTCCATGCGACCTGGGCCTTCACCGGGGCGAAGCCGGTTCCGGTGGGCGAAAGCGAGCCGTGGTTCGGCGGCTCCACCGATTTGGTCAGGTTGGCGAACACCTGCGCGCCGCCGTCGTCTTCCCAGAGGAGGCCGATGCGCGGGGCCAGCCATTCGTAGTCCCTGGACGCCTTCAGGTCGAAGGTCGCGGGCTGAGCGGGGATCGCGTACTGCCGGTAGTCGCGGCCGGCGGCGCCCCAGGTCGCGCCGGCCACCAGCGCAAGCCGGTCGGTGACGAAGAGGCGGCCCTCGCCGAAGACGTCGGCGGCGCCGGCGTTCTGTCGGGTGCGGGAGGTGGGTGCGCCGCGCGCGCCCCTCACGTTGATGTAGAAGTTGGAGTCGAGGTCGCCGGCGCGCAGCCAGGCGCCGAGGTAGGCGTCGGCCCGGCGCCCGCCCAGCTCGCCCTGCCAGTCCAGGCGGCCGAAGGCGCCGTAGTTGCGGCTTTCCTGGTCGATGACCTGGAAGATTGGGTGGTCGAGGTCTTTCCAGACGCCGTAGACCGCGCCCTCGAACACCGCGCTGTCGCCGAGCCGCCAGGTCGTGCGGAGCGACGATCGCACGCCGCGCTGGTTGCGGCCCTGATCGCTGGCGTAGTTGCCGGGCGCGGGCTGGCGCGGGTCGGCGTCGAACTGAGCGCGGGTGAGCGCGCCGGGGATCTCCTGGTTGATGTTCGAGCCGTTGACGATGAGGCGGACCTCGCGGTCCTCGCCGAAGCTGCGGCCGACGTTCAGCGAGCCGAACTGGATGTTCTGCTGGCTCTGCGGCCGCCAGCCCTGGCCACGCTGGTTCGTGACCGCGGCGTAGACGTCCCAGTCGCCGGCCCGGAGCGCCACCGCGCCGTGCTCGCGGTGCATCCCGAAGCTGCCGCCGTCGACGCGCAGCAGGGCGCCGTGGCCGGCGGTCCTCCCGGTCGGCGTGACCATGTTGATCGCACCGCCCAGCAGGGCGCCGCCGAAGCGCAGCGCGTTGCCGCCGCGGTAGACCTCGGTGAAGCGGGTGGTGAGCGGATCGGCGATCTGGCTGTCGCCGTAGCCGTCGGCCTCGTTCAGCGGCACGCCGTCCTGGGCGATCAGCAGGCCGCGATTGTGGTTGGCGTTGCCGATTCCGGATCCGCGGATGGAGATGCGGACGTCGCCGCCCCACTTCTTCTGGGCGTAGACGCCGGGCGCGTCGCGCAGGATGTCGTCCAGGGCCACGGCGAAGCGGCGGGCGTAGCTCTCCTGCGAGATCACCGAGACGGCGCCGGGCGTCTCCGACAGGCGCTTGCGCGCATCCTGCACGACGGGCGGGTCTTCCGGGTGGCGGGCGCCGGTGACGATGACGCTGTCGATGGTCGTGGCGGCTTCGTCGGCGGCGGCGCAGGCGAGGGCGGGCCAGGCGCAGGCGCCCAGCCAGATGGCGCGCGCGAGGGCGCGATTGCGGGACATGGATGCGGGATTCCGAACGTGAAGGACGGGCGCGCGTAGGGCTCGCGCGCGGGCGGCGTCGTTTCAGGCGTTCGGGGCGGGCGGTCCTCGGGGGGGCGGCGGCGGCGCGGCCAGGCCGTGGCCCGGGCTGACCGGCGCGGCGTGGGGCGTCAGCGAAGGCTGCGCCTCGGCGTAGCGCACCATCTCGACCGGCGTGTCGGCCACGGCGGGCGTTGCGACGGGCGCAGGGCAGATGCAGTGGTCGCAGCCGTGGGCGGGCGCGGTCGGCTGCGGGCCGCCGGGGAGGTCGGCCGAGAGGCCCATGTCGGTGCAGATCGTCATGCCCGGCCCGACCAGCGGCGAGGCCGCGGCGTAGGCGGGGAACAGCGCCTGGACGAGCAGCGCGAAGACCGCGACGAGCGCGATCAGGGCGCGGCGCTCGGCCTGCGGCGTGATCTGAACGGTTTTCGACCTTCCCACAGGATCGCGCTTCTAGAGCGCTGGCGGGATTCCGCAAGCGGCCCGCGTAGGCCATAGTGACGCCGTCCAGACAATTGGGAGACCGGATGGCAGGCGAGGTTCAGCCCGGCGCATACAAGGATGTGGTGCTGTTCCTGGCCACGGCAGGGGTCGTCGTCCCGCTTTTCCGGCAATGGCGTATCAGCCCGATCCTGGGATTCCTGGGCGCCGGCGTGCTGCTGGGCCCCTACGGCCTGGGCCAGTTGGCGCGAGAGATCTCCTGGCTGGATGCCTTCACCATCGCCAATCCGGACGAACTCGCGCAGCTCGCCGAGTTCGGGGTGGTGTTCCTGCTGTTCGCCATCGGCCTCGAGCTGTCGTGGGAGCGCCTGCGGTCGCTGCGCCGCTACGTGTTCGGCCTCGGCGCGCTGCAGGTGGCGCTGTGCCTGAGCGCGACCGCGGGCGTGGCCTACCTCACCGGCCAGGCCCCGGCCGCGGCGATCGCGCTGGGCGCGGCGCTGGCGCTGTCGTCCACCGCCATCGTGATGCCGATCCTGACCGAGCAGAAGCGCCAGCATGCGGTGGCCGGGCGCGCGACCTTCTCGGTGCTGCTGTTCCAGGACCTGGCGGTGGCGCCGATCCTGGTGACGCTGACGCTGATGGGCGACCGCACCGACCAGCCGCTCTCGCCCGCCCTGCTGCTCTCGTTCCTGCCGGCGATCCTGGGCGTGGCGTTCCTGTTCCTGTTCGGCCGCTTCCTGATGCGTCCGATGCTGCGCTCGGTGGCGCGGGCGAAGAGCGAGGAGCTGTTCGTGGCCGCCTGCCTGCTGGTGGTGGTGGGCGCGGGGCTGGTCAGCGCGATCACCGGCCTGTCCATGGCGCTCGGCGCCTTCATCGCCGGCCTGCTCCTGGCGGAGACCGAGTTCCGCCACGAGGTCGAGGTGCGGGTCGAGCCGTTCAAGGGTCTGCTGCTCGGGCTCTTCTTCCTGTCGGTCGGCATCGGGCTGAACGTGCCGCTGCTGCTGGACCGCCCGCTGGTGATCCTCGGCTCGGCGCTCGGGCTGCTGGCCATGAACACGGCGATCATCTTCGGCCTGGCGCGGGCGTTCGGCCTGAAGACCAAGAGCGCCATCGAGGCGGCGTTGCTGCTGGCGGGCGCCGGCGAGTTCGCCTTCGTCATCCTGGGACAGGCGATGACCGAGGGGCTGGTGCGGCGTGACGTGGGCCAGACGGTCCTGGTCGCCGCGACGCTGTCGATGTTCTCGATCCCGTTCCTGGCGCAGCTCGGCCTGCGGCTGGGCGGCCGCCGCGTGACGCCCGCGGAGCAACCCACCGAGAAGCCGGACGCAGCCCCCGACGCCGCGCCGAAGGTCCTGGTGGTGGGCTACGGCCGCGTCGGACGCCTCGTCGGCGACATGCTGCGGCGTCACGACCTCCCCTGGGTCGGCGCGGAGCTGGATCCGCGGCTGGTGGACCAGGGGCGGCGCGCCGGCGAGACCATCTACTTCGGGGATGCCGCGCGGGCCGACTTCCTGCTGCGCTGCGGGCTCGCCGACGCTCCGGCGCTGGTCGTGACCATGGACGATCCCGAGGGCGTCGAGACGATCGTCGCCGTGGCCCGCGAACTGCGGCCGGACCTGACCATCGTGGCCCGCGCCCGCGACGCGCGCCACGCGCAGCGGCTCTACGACCTGGGGGCCACCGACGCGGTGCCGGAGACCGTCGAGGCGAGCCTGCAGCTCTCGGAGGCGGTGCTGGTCGAGATCGGCGTCCCGATGGGCCTGGTGATCGCCTCGATTCACGAGCGGCGCGACGAATTCCGCAAGGCGCTCAACCGGCCCGAATCGCTCGGTGGCCGCGCCCGGCGTTTCCGCGAGCGGCAGGGCTGACCGCGCCGCGTCGGAATGGCGCCGAAATCACGGCCCTCCGAAAAAAACGATCCGGCGCGCGATGGCGCGGAACCAAGCGTGGCCTTGCTCGTTGACGGGCTGACGCAAGGCGGCGCCTGCGGTCGGGGAAAATGTGCATGACCGGCATCGGCTCACGGGAGACGGAGAGTGCGGCGGGGCAATCCCGGCCGCGCCCGGCTGCGTCACCGACGCGTCTTTACAAGGAAAGCCAAGGACTTCGGTCAGAAATCGACGGACGCATCCCGGCCGTCGGCAGAGACTTTCGGAGGGACTGGCGATGAGATTCGGGCCTGAGCGGCCGTCGCCGCGCGGGTCAGGAGGGGATGTTCTGTTTGCGGTTCCGGGCAAATCCAATCATTTGCGCGGGATCGGGGCTATGACGTCCTGGTAGAGCTTGGTAAAGGCTGGCGAAATTGCGCTCCGAGTGTGGCCCCGGCGACACTTTCGCAACCATCCGGCCTTGTTATAACGGCGGCTGGGTCGAACGGCCGCACCACCTGAGGGCAACGAGAGGGCTCTGATTATGAAGTTGAAACTCCTGGCTGGGGCCGCGATGGCTGCGGCGTTCGCCGCATCCGGCGCCGCCGCCCAAGAAGGTTGGTACGGCGCCGTGGATCTCGGCTACCACTGGCCCCAAGAGTTCGAGATGACGTCCTCGAACAACGCGCCGAACGGCGCGCCGTATAACTGGGACTTCAGCCAGGAAGACGACTGGGCCGGCTTCGCCCGTCTCGGCTACCAACTGACCGATCACTGGCGCGTCGAGCTGGAAGTCGGCTACCGCTCGGGCGACATCGAGTCGATCCGCGGCGGCGCCAACCAGGCGATCGTGGGTCTCTGCACCCCCGGCGTCACCCGCACGCCCGCGGCTCCGGCCTGCGGCAAGCCGGACGGCGACGTGTCGGCTTGGACGGTGATGGGCAACATCATCTACGACATCGCGCCCAACAGCGTGATCAACCCGTTCATCGGCGCCGGCATCGGCGCGAACCACATCTCGACGGACGTCACCGGCCAGTTCTCGAACGTGCCGGTCGGCACCGCGGCGGCCAACGCCATCCAGAACCTGACGATCGACGACGACGACACGGCGTTCGCCTATCAGTTCATCGCGGGCCTCGCCTGGCGGGCCACCGACCAACTGCGCGTCGACCTCACCTACCGCTACCTCGCGGGCTCGGACGTGGACTTCACGTCGACGGGCAGCGTGGCGACCGGCCTGCAGCCGGGCGTGTTCTCGGGCGAGTACAAGGACCAGGCGGTGACGCTGGGTCTGCGCTACATCTTCGCGGTGGCCGAGCCCCCGCCGCCCCCGCCGCCCCCGCCGCCTCCGCCTCCGCCGCCTCCCCCGCCGCCGCCGCCGCCCCCGCCGCCTCCGCCGGCGGCCTACGAGGCCAAGCAGTTCATCGTCTACTTCCCGTTCGATCAGTACGTGATCACGCCGGAAGCCCAGGCGGTGATCACCGATGCGGCCAACTACGCCAAGGGCGGCAACGCCACCCGCGTCGTGGTCGTCGGCCACACCGACAGCTCCGGTTCGCCGGCGTACAACGTCCGTCTGTCCGAGCGCCGCGCCAAGGCCGTCGCTGACGCCCTGGTGGGCTCGGGCGTGAACCAGACGACCCTCTCGGTCGACTGGAAGGGCGAAACCCAGCTCGCGGTCGCCACCGGCGACGGCGTGAAGGAACCGCTGAACCGCCGCTCGACGATCGACATCAACTTCTAAGTCGATCGCTCACTGCGAATGATTGGAGCCCGGCCGAAAGGCCGGGCTCTTTTCATTTCCCTCCCTTGATGGGGAGGGACAGACCGCGACGCGGCCAGGGTGAGGGAGTGTGACCCAGAGCGAGGCGACCAGTGATCAGCCTTCTTGACGAAGGAACAAAAAGAGAACATCCATCTCGGGATGAGGCCAGAGATCAAGCGCGGCCGCGAGATGCGGCAAAGCATGAGCGAGCCGGAGGTGATGCTCTGGAGTCGGCTGAAGCGACTTCGGGAGCGCGGCTACGCGTTCCGGCGGCAGTTTCCGTTCCGCGGCTACTTCTTCGACTTCGCGTGTCTCTCGTATCGACTGGTGATCGAAGTCGATGGCTCACAGCACAACGACGACCTTCAGGCTGACCATGATTTGGTCCGCGATCGGATTGCGCGGCGCGAAGGCTTCATTGTGCTGAGGTTCTCCGCGACCGATGTGCGAGGGAATCTGGGCGGTGTGGTGGATCACGTCATCCATGTGCTCGAGGGTGCTCGGCGCGTTCGGGGTGGGACGGCAGAGCACGAAGCGCCGCGCTTGGAGCACACTCCCTCACGCTGACCGCGCTGCGCGGTCTGTCCCTCCTATCAAGGGAGGGAAAAGTGCTCTGCGCTAGATCGGCAGCGCCGTGGTGGACTTCACTTCCTCCAGCACCGCGTAGGTTCGGGTCTCGCGCACGCCGGGGATGCGCACCAGCACGTCCTCCAGGAACTTGCGCCAGGCGGCCAGGTCGCGGACGCGGCTCTTGATCAGGTAGTCGAAGCCGCCGGCGACCATGTGGCATTCGAGGACGTCGGGCGCGCGCCGCGCGGCGGCGGCGAAGGTCTCGAAGACCTCGGGCGTGGTGCGGTCCAGCACGACCTCCACGAAGATCAGCACCCCGCGCTCGACCATCTGCGGGTCGATCAGGGCCGCGAAGCCGGTGATGTAGCCGCTCTCGCGCAACCGCCGCACGCGGTCGGAGCAGGCGCTGGGCGAGAGGTTGCACCGTTCGGCGAGTTCGGCGTTCGAAATCCGGCCGTCGGACTGCAACGTGCGGAGAAGCCGGCGATCGGTGTCGTCCAGCCGCAGATTATTCGCCATGCACGCGCTCCAGCCGGGAGTCTTCGGTGATCTCGGATATATAACGTAGCACATTCGGAGAAGTGTGGATTACTCCGAAGACTACTAGTCGCGGAGCACTCTCATGGCGTTCGATCACCTGGACGACGGCAAGTTCGCCGACGAACGCACGGCGCTGGCCGATCTCCTCGCGGGCCGCCCGCTCGGCCCGCAGGACCGCGAGGCGGTGCAGGGCGAGGCCGAGGCGCTGGTGCGCGCCGCGCGCAAGGCCGCCGACCGCCAGGGCGTGGTCGAGAGCTTCCTGCAGGAGTTCAGCCTGTCGACCCGCGAGGGCCTGGCGCTGATGTGCCTGGCCGAGGCGCTGCTGCGCACGCCCGACGAAGAGACCCGCGACCGGCTGATCGCCGAGAAGATCGCCTCCGCCGACTGGGCCAGCCACGCCGGCCGGTCCGACTCGCTGCTGGTCAACGCCTCGACCTGGAGCCTGATGCTCACGGGCAAGCTGATCGACCCGGACGAGGAGGCGCGCAACGACCTCTCGGGCTTCATCAAGCGGCTGGCCGGGCGGCTGGGCGAGCCGGTGATCCGCCGCGCCGTCGGCGCCGCCGTGCGGATCATGGGCGAGCAGTTCGTGCTGGGCGCCACCATCGAGAAGGCGCTGAAGCGGGCTGGCGACGACGGCTTCATCTGCAGCTACGACATGCTGGGCGAAGGCGCCCGCACCGACGCCGACGCCGACCGCTACGAGGCGGCCTACGCCCGCGCCATCACCGTGGTGGGCAAGGCGGCCAAAGGCCAAGGCCCGGAGCGGGGCCACGGCATCTCGGTGAAGCTGTCGGCGCTCTCGCCGCGCTACGAGGCGCGCCAGGCCGAGCGGGTGATGGCCGACCTCTACCCGCGCGCGCTGCGCCTGGCCGAGGCGGCTGCGGAGGCCAACATCAACTTCACCCTCGACGCCGAGGAAGCCGACCGGCTCGTGATCTCCCTGGAGATCCTGGACCGGCTGGCGCGCGAGCCGGCCCTGGGCACGTGGAAGGGCCTGGGCCTTGCGGTCCAGGCCTACCAGAAGCGCGGGCCGCGCACGATCGAGGCGGTGGCCGGCATCGCGCGCGCGTCGGGCCGCCGGCTGATGGTGCGGCTGGTGAAGGGCGCCTACTGGGACTCGGAGATCAAGCGCGCCCAGGTGGCCGGGCTCGAGGGCTATCCCGTCTACACGACCAAGGCCGCGACCGACGTCAGCTACCTGGCCTGCGCCCGCGCGCTGCTCGGCGCCGCGCCGCACCTCTATGGCCAGTTCGCGACCCACAACGCCCACACCTTGGCGGCGGTGCGGTTGATGGCCAGCCAGATGAGCCTGCAGGTGGAGTTCCAGCGCCTGCACGGCATGGGCGAGGCGCTCTACGCCGCCGCGCACGAGCGCTACGGCGACTTCCCGCTCAGGGTCTACGCCCCGGTGGGCAGCCACGAGGACCTTCTGCCCTACCTGGTGCGCCGCCTGCTGGAGAACGGGGCCAACACCTCGTTCGTCCACGCCCTGCTCGACGAGAAGACGCCGGTCGGCAAGGTCGTCGTCGATCCGATCGCGGCGGTGGAGGCGGCCGGCGCCGGGCCGCACCCGCGCATCCCGCTGCCACGCGACATCTACGGACCGTCGCGCAGGAACTCGATGGGCCTCGACCTCTCCATCGCCGAGGTGCGCGATCGACTGGCCGCGGCCATCGACGCGCTTCCGGCATTGCAGGGCGCGCCGATCGTCCGCGGCAAGCTGATGGCCGACGGCGCGGGCCAGCCGGCGCTCTCGCCGCAGGACCTCGGCCGCGAGATCGGCCGCGCCTGGGCCGCCACGCCGTTGCAGGTCGGCACGGCCTTCGCCGCCGCCAAGGCCGCGCAGCCCGCCTGGGACCGCCAGGGCGGCGAGGGCCGCGCCAAGGTGTTGCGCGCCATGGGCGATGCGCTCGAGGCCTCGCGCGAGCGCCTGATCGCCATCTGCGTGCGCGAGGCCGGCAAGACACTGGCCGACGCCATCGCCGAGGTGCGCGAGGCCGCTGATTTCTGCCGCTACTATGCCCACCTGGCCGAGCGGCAGTTCGCCCAGCCCGACACCCTGCGCGGTCCAGTGGGCGAGACGAACCAGCTCAGCCTGCACGGCCGCGGCGTCTTCGTCTGCATCAGCCCCTGGAACTTCCCGCTGGCCATCTTCACCGGCCAGATCGCCGCCGCGCTCGCGGCCGGCAACGGCGTGTTGGCCAAGCCGGCCGAGCAGACGCCGATCATCGCCACCGAGGCGGTGAAGCTGTTCCACGCCGCGGGCGTGCCGGTCGACCTGCTGCACCTCCTGCCCGGCGACGGCGCGACGGTGGGCGCGCAGCTTACGGCGCATCCCGGCTGCGACGGCGTCGCGTTCACCGGCGGCACCGACACCGCCTGGGCGATCAACCGCACGCTGGCGGCGCGCCAGGGGCCGATCGTGCCGTTCATCGCCGAAACGGGCGGGCTGAACGCCATGTTCGTCGACACGACGGCGCTGCGCGAGCAGGTGATCGACGACGTGCTGACCTCGGGCTTCGGCTCGGCGGGCCAGCGCTGCTCGGCGCTGCGCATCCTGTTCGCGCCGCACGACACGGCCGACCTGCTGATCGAGGGGCTGCAGGGCGCGATGAAGACGCTGGTGGTCGGCGATCCGGCCGATCCGCGCACCGACATCGGCCCCGTGATCGACGAGGAGGCGAAGGCCGCGCTGGACGCCCACGTCGCGCGGCTGAGGAAAGGCGCCAAGGTGCTGGAGCGCCTGGATGTCCCGAAGGGCGGTCACTTCTTCGCCCCCACCCTGGCCGAGATCCCCGACGCGTCCTTCCTGCAGAAGGAGGTGTTCGGGCCCGTGCTGCATGTGGTGCGCTACGACCCCGCGAAGCTGGCTGAGGCGGCCGCGCCGCTGGTGCAGGCCCGCTACGGCCTGACGCTGGGCGTCCACTCCCGCATCGAGGCGTTCGCCGAGGAGGTCCGGCGGACCGTGCCCGCCGGCAACGCCTACGTGAACCGCTCGATGATCGGCGCGGTGGTCGGCGTGCAGCCGTTCGGGGGCGAGGGCCTGTCCGGGACCGGCCCGAAGGCCGGCGGCCCGCATGCGCTGCTGCGCTACGCCGTCGAGCGCGCCGTCAGCGTCAACATCACGGCCCAGGGCGGCGACCCTGCGCTGCTCAACCTGGACGCCTAGGAGCTCTCCCCCGAGGAGGCCATCCCGGGCCTGACCGCGCGGGCGGGTGGGGCCGGGATGGCGCTTTCCTCTTCCTACGTCGTGCCGCGCGCCCGCTAGATCAGCCGCGCCGGGCCGAGGTCGGCCGCCGTGACGCCTTGCGCCTTCAGCGCCTCATGCACGTCGCCCGTGGTTGCCAGAGCGGCTGTCGCCATGGCGAGCGAAGGCGCGGTCTGGATGCCATAGCCGCCCTGGCCGGCGAGCCAGAGGAAGCGGGGCTCCCGAGGGTCCGGGCCGACGACGGGGATCCGGTCGGGCGCGAAGGTGCGCAGGCCCGCCCAGCGGTGGGCGACGCGGCGGACCGTCTCGGTGGTGGCCTGCTCGAAGTGGTCCACGGCGATGGCGACGTCCAGTTCGTCGGGCTGGCAGTCGCAAGGCTCGGACGGCGTCTCGTCGGCGGGCGAGAGCATCAGGCCGCCGCCGTCGGGCCGGAAGTAGAACGTCTCCTCCACGTCGATGACGAAGGGCCAGTCGCCGATGCCGTCCTTCGTCGCCGGTTCGATCTTCAGCGCTGTGCGGCGCAGCGGCGTCAGGCCCAGGTCGCCCAGGCCTGCGAGCCGTCCGACCTCCCCCGCCCAGGCGCCGGCGGCGTTGACGACGGTGTCCGCTCGATATTCACCCATAGGGGTCGCGATCACGTATGACGCGCCGATCCGCTGGAGGCCGGTGACGCGCGCCCCGGTGACGAGCCGGGCGCCGCGGGCCTTGACCAGGCGCAGGAAGCCCTGCAGCAGGGCGTCCACGTCGATGTCGGCCGTGGCCTCGTTGATTGCGCCCGACCAGTCGATCCCGGGCTTGAGGATCGGGCAGAGCCGCAGGATTTCGTCGCGGTCGACGGGCCGCAGGGCCGCGCCGTGGGTCTCCAGCATCGCGGCCAGCGCCGCGGTCTGCCCCGGCTGGGCGATCTCGAGCTCGGCGCGGGGGCGGACGAGCGGATGCTCGGCGAAACCGGGCGGCGGGTTCCAGAAGAAGTCGCGGCTGGCGCGGGTGGAGGAGCAGACGGCGGCGTGGCCGTAGGTGTCGATGTAGCTGGCCGCCGAGCGGCCGGTGGTGTGATAGCCGGGCTGGTCCTCGGCCTCGAGGATCGTGACGGACCCGTGCTCGGCCAGGAAGGCGGCGGCCGACGCGCCGGCCAGGCCCGCGCCGATGACGAGGAAGCGGCTCTCCATCCGTCCCTTCTGCGGCGCCGGCGCGCCCGCGTCCACGCAGCGAACGGCGCCGCTTCGCGTTCTTCAGGTCGGGAACCCCGAGGGACAGGGCCATGACCCTTCAGCAGGCGCTGGCGTTCGCGCTGGTCGGCGCGACGATCGTGGGCTTCATCTGGGGCCGCTGGCGCTACGACGCGATCGCGCTGGGCGCGCTCCTGGCGGGCGTGGCGCTGAACGTCGTGCCGGCGAAGGCGGCGTTCGACGGCTTCAAGAACGACATCACGGTCATCATCGCCTGCGCGCTGATCGTGAGCGCGGCGTTCGCCAAGTCGGGCGTCGTGGAGGTCGCGCTGCGGCCGCTGCTCGGCCGGCTGAGGGGCCAGGCGTCGCAGGTGGCCCTGTTCACCGGGGCCGTGACGCTGCTCTCGATGGTGACCAAGAACGTCGGCGCGCTCGCGATCATGCTGCCGATCGCACTGGCGGTGGCGAAGCGGACGGGCACGCCGCCGTCGCGGCTGCTGATGCCGATGTCGTTCGGGGCGCTGCTGGGCGGCGCGGTGACTCTGGTCGGCACCTCGCCGAACATCATCGTCAGCCAGGTGCGCGAGGAGATCGTCGGCCGGCCGTTCGGGATGTACGACTACGCGCCGGTGGGCCTGTCGGTGACGGCGGCCGGGTTCGCGTTCCTGATGGTCGGCTTCCGCCTGCTGCCGAAGCACCGGCCGACGCCAGAGACGATGGACGCGGCGCTGGCCGCCAATCCGTATGTGACCGAGGCGGAGATCCCCGGCGGCTGGGATGCGACGCGGGCGACGACCGTGGCCAAGCTGGGCCGGATCGCGCACGGCGAGGTGCGCGTGCTGGCGCTGCTGCGCGACGGCGAGCGCCACGCTCCGCCGCACCCGAACATGCGGCCGCGGACGGGCGACGTCCTCTTGCTGGAGGGCGAGCACGGGGCGCTGGACGACCTGATCGCGCGCCTGAAGCTCAGGATCACGCGCGCCGACCGGCCCATCGTCATCGAGACGCCCACCGAGGAGGCGCGGGTGGTCGAGGCGGTGATCGGTCCGGACTCGCCCCTGGTCGGCCATTCGGTGCGCGAGGCCGACCTGCACACCGCGCACGGCCTGAAGTTGCTGGCGGTGAGCCGCACCGGCTATCGCATCTCAAGCGCGCTCAGGACCCTGAAGCTGCGCGCCGGCGACATCGTGGTGCTGGAGGGTTCGGAGCGGACCCTGCCCGGCGCGATGAAGCTGATGGGATTCCTGCCGCTGGCCGAGCGCCAGGTGCGGCTGGGCGGTATCCGCCATACCGTGGGGCCGCCGCTGATCCTGGCCGGCGCCATGGTGCTGGTGGCCTTCCAGGCCGTGCCGGTGGCGATCGCCTTCTTCGCGGCGGCGATGCTGATGATCGCCATCGGCGCGATCCGCATGCGTGAGGCCTATGCGGCGCTGGACGGGCCGCTCCTGGTGCTGATCGCCGCGCTGATTCCGGTGTCGGACGCGATCCGGGCGACCGGCGGCGCGGACCTGATCGCCCGGACGCTGGCGCACCTCTTCGAGGGACGTCCGCCGATCCTGGCGCTGGCGGCGGTGATGGCCGTGGCGATGGCGGCGACGCCGTTCCTGAACAACGCCGCCACGGTGCTGATCGTGGCGCCCGTCGGCGCGAGCCTGGCGAAGCTGTTGGGCCTGAACCCCGATCCGTTCCTGATGGCGGTGGCCCTGGGGGCGGCGTGCGACTTCCTCACGCCCATCGGCCACCAGTGCAACACGCTGGTCATGGCGCCCGGCGGCTACCGGTTCGCGGACTACCCGCGCCTGGGCGCGCCGCTGACGCTGCTGGTGCTGGTGGCGGGAACCGCGGCGATCGCGCTGGTGTGGCCGCTGACCTGACGCCCGTCCCCTCGTCGCGCTGCCGGCTCGCGGGACAGATATCACAAGCTCGTGAGGCGAGTGGGCGTCCGGGAGTCCCGCCGAGACGGGCGGGGTGCGCGTTAACGTCTCGTTAGCGAAAAAGTCTGTGCGCGGGCCGGCGTCCTCATTGACGAGTCAAACGACCGATGGCCCCATATGTGGGTTGTTCGGGACAGCACCGACACAACATGTAGGGGCTGGAAGCGGGTGGGGGAGACGACCCCGCTTCCCACGAAGGCAGGTCGAGGGACATGAGCGAAGCGGCGAAGGTTGGGATTGCCGAGACTTCTGAACGGGTTGCGCCGCAGGCGTCGGCGCGCCCGCAACTGCAACTGGTGCGCAAGGTCGAGGTCGACCGATCGCGCGACGCCCTGCTGACCGACTTCGGCAAGACGACCCTGGAAGACCGCTACCTGCTGCCCGGCGAAAGCTACCAGGACATGTTCGCCCGCGTCGCGACCGCGTTCGCCGACGACGCCGACCACGCCCAGCGGATCTACGACTACATCTCGCGTCTGTGGTTTATGCCGGCGACGCCGGTGCTGTCGAACGGCGGCGCCCAGCGCGGCCTGCCGATCAGTTGCTTCCTGAACGCGGTGCCGGACAACCTGGAAGGCATCGTCGGCGTCTGGAACGAGAACGTGGCGCTGGCGTCCAACGGCGGCGGCATCGGCACCTACTGGGGCGGCGTCCGCTCGATCGGCGAGAAGGTGAAGGGCGCGGGCCAGACCAGCGGCATCATCCCCTTCATCCGCGTGATGGACAGCCTCACGCTGGCGATCAGCCAGGGCTCGCTGCGGCGCGGCTCGGCGGCCGTCTACCTCGACGTCCACCACCCCGAGATCGAGGAGTTCCTGGAGATCCGGAAGCCCTCGGGCGACTTCAACCGCAAGAGCCTGAATCTCCACCACGGCCTGAACATCACCGACGAGTTCATGGAGGCCGTGCGCGACGGGGCCCTGTTCGGGCTGCGCTCGCCCAAGACCGGCGAGGTGATCCGCGAGGTCGACGCCCGCTCGCTCTGGCAGAAGATCCTGGAGATCCGCCTGCAGACCGGCGAGCCCTACCTGATCTTCTCCGACACCGTGAACCGGATGATGCCGCAGCATCAGCGCGACCTCGGCCTGACGGTGCGCCAGTCGAACCTGTGCAGCGAGATCATGCTGCACACGGGCAAGGACCATCAGGGCGAGGAGCGGACCGCCGTCTGCTGCCTCTCCTCGGTCAACGCCGAGACGTTTCTGGAGTGGCGCGACCACCCGACGTTCGTCGAGGACGTCATGCGCTTCCTCGACAACGTGCTGGAGGACTTCATCGTCCGCGCGCCCGCCGAGATGAAGAACGCGGTCTACGCCGCGCGGCGCGAGCGGTCGGTCGGGCTAGGCCTGATGGGCTTCCACTCGTTCCTGCAGAGCCAGAACGTGCCGTTCGAGAGCGCGATGGCGAAGAGCTGGAACATGCGGCTGTTCAAGACGCTGCGCCGCCAGTGCGACGCGGCCTCGCGCAAGCTGGCCGCCGAGCGCGGCCCGTGCCCGGACGCCGCCGACCGCGGCGTGATGGAACGCTTCAGCCACAAGCTGGCGATCGCGCCGACCGCGTCGATCTCGATCATCTGTGGCGGCACGAGCGCCGGCATCGAGCCGATCCCGGCCAACATCTACACGCACAAGACCCTCTCCGGGACCTTCGCGGTGAAGAACCCCTACCTGGAGAAGATCCTCGACGCGGCCGGCCAGAACACGCCCGCGATCTGGGACTCGATCCTGGCGCACGAGGGCTCGGTGCAGCACCTCGACTTCCTCGGCCAGGACGACAAGGACGTCTACAGGACGGCGTTCGAGATCGACCAGCGCTGGATCATCGAACTCGCCGCCGACCGCACGCCCGACATCTGCCAGAGCCAGTCGGTCAACGTCTTCCTGCCCGGCGATGTCGACAAGTGGGACCTGCACATGCTGCACTGGACGGCGTGGGAGCGCGGTTGCAAGTCGCTCTACTACCTGCGCTCCAAGTCGGTGCAGCGGGCCAGCCACGCCGGGGGCGAAGAGGTCGCCGCGGTCGAGATGCAGATCGAAGGCAAGACCGACTACGAGGAATGCCTCGCCTGCCAATAGGCGGGCCGGGCAGCCGGCGGTCGCCCTGCCGCAATTCGCGCGTGGCGGTTTTGGCCTTGCGGGGCGGGCGCTTCCGGCGAAACATGATCCCGGGAACGGGGAGTAGCGCATGCGTGGGGTCGCGCTCGTCGTCGGGGTGATGAGCTGTGCGGCCGCGGGCGCCGCCACGGCGCAGAGCCGTGTTCCCGATCTCACCGCCGCCCTGAACGCGTCCGCGCTCAGCCGCTCGGCGCTCAACGTCGCCATCCGGAGCTGGCCGAAGGCGGTGAGCTTCGCGTCCGACGGGCTGGAGTTCGAGGTCGCGCCGCACGCCGGCTTCGGCGTCTCCGAGCGCGGGCGCGGCGCGGCCGAGGGCGGCGCCACGCTGACGGTCTCGCCCAGGACCCGGGGCGAGCGGGCGATGGCGCAACTGCGCGACATGGGCGTGAAGGACGGCCAGAGCTTCGGCGACGCCGGCCGCTGGTATCTGTTCGCCGCCGCATCCGGCCAGGCGGTGGGGCTCAACATGACCCGCTCGGACCGGGGCGGCTGGGACCGCGCCGGCTGGTCGACCGACAACACCGGCGCCCTGGTCGGCGACGCCCAGGTCGGCGTCGGCTGGCGCAAGGGCGACATGCAGAGCTCGCTGGGCGTCATCCACCGCGAGGTGAAGGGCAAGCACATGATCTGGGGCCAGCAGACCCGCGAAGACACGGTCGCGGCCTTCACCTTCAGCTTCCGGCCGCAGAGGTAGCGAACGCCGCCTGTGGGGCCCTACAGCCGATCCCACCCTGCGAAGAACGGATAGCGTTCGGCCCAGAGGGCGGCGAGGCGCGGGTCGGCGTCGATGCGGCGGACGGCTTCGCCCATGCGCGGGGCGGCGGCGTAGAAGCGCCGGCGGCGCGGGCGGAAGCGGGAGACGACGGCGACGTAGAGGTCGAGCATGGTGAGCTCGTCGCCCAGGATGTAGCGGCCGGGGTCCACCCCGGCCTCCATGATCGCCCAGCAGTCGCAG
>NZ_JAEUMO010000061.1 GCF_016793285.1 Phenylobacterium sp. | reverse complement strand
CGTCGTCGGCCATAACTCTGTCCGTTGGGTCCGGGTTCGTGGAGGTGCGGGGGTGAAACCCGGCGCGCGCTGGAAACTCGTCCGGCGGCGTCACGCCGGGCGGATAATTCGCGCGCTCTTCCGGACCGAAGTCATGGGCGGGCTCTAGCAGACACGGGCTGAGGCGTCATCCCCGCCCGTGGCCGGCCAGCTTGCCGCGCCCCGCCCAGCGGCTAAGTTTGCTCCAAACGGGAGCATGACGATGCGGTGGATCCTGGCGCTCATGGCGCTGTTCGTGCTGGCCGCGCCGCCGGCGTGGGCCGAGACCGGCTTCCTCGACCGGACGATCAGGGTCGACGGGCAGGACTACGCCTATCAGGTCTATGTGCCGCGCAAGCCAATCGCGGCGCCCAGGCCGATCATCCTGGCGCTGCACGGCGCGGGCGAGCGCGGCTCGGACGGGCTCTTCCAGACCGAGGTGGGGCTGGCCGGCGCGATCCGCCGCCATCCCGACCGCTGGCCGGCCATCGTGGTCCTGCCGCAGGCCCCGCTGAACCAGCTCTGGATGGGCGCGCCGGCCAAGGTGGCGATGGCGGCGCTGGCCGCCGCCGAGGCGGAGTTCAGGACCGACAGGAACCGGGTCTACCTTATGGGCCTCTCCATGGGCGGCAACGGGACCTGGCGGCTGGCCTACGAGAACCCGGACCGGTTTGCGGCCCTCGTGCCGGTCTGCGCCTTCGCAGGCTCCTTCCGCGGGCTGCCCCCGATCGCGCAGGGCGAAGACCCCTACGCCGCGCTCGCCGCGCGCATCTCCCGCGTGCCGACGTGGATCGTCCACGGCGACGCCGACGTCGTCGTGCCGGTCGATGAGTCCCGCAGGATGTTCGCCGCGCTGAAGGCCGCCGGCGCCGACGTCACCTACAAGGAGCTGCCCGGCGTGAACCACGACTCGTGGAACCCCGGCTTCGACGACGCGGCGCTGCCGGTGTGGCTGTTCCAGCAGCGCCGGGTCCCCGCCGCGGCGCGCTGAAAAGGTTGGCGGCGGCGCGTCCTCAGCCTACATCCGTCACATGGCCAGGAAACCGAACTACGACTTCGAGCGGCGCGAGCGCGAGCGGCTGAAGGCCCTCAAGGTCGCCGAGAAAGCCGCCGCCAAGAAGGAGGCGCGCGAGCGCGCCCGCACCGAAGGGGGCGATCCCCCCTCGCCGGCCGAAGACGACTGACGCGGCGATGGCGGGCCTGAAGGACAAGGGCGGCTTCTTCATCGACAAGGATCGCCTCGACCTCACCGAGCGCAAGGCGGTGGAGTACTGGATGAAGCGCTGGGGCGTGACCAGGGATCAGCTCACGGCCGCGCACCGCAAGGTCGGCCGCCTCACCAAGGACATCGCCGCCGAACTCGGCAAAAAGCGCTGAACTACGCCGACGGCGTCGTCAGGCGCAGGCCGATCGCGCCTGCCATGATCAGGGCGATGAAGCTGGCCTGCGCGACGCCCAGCCGCTCGTCGAAGGCGAAGACGCCGATGATCGCGGCCGCGGCGATGCCGACGCCGGCCCAGATGGCGTAGGCGACGCCCACCGGGATCGTCTTCAGCGCCGGCGCCAGCACCCAGAAGCAGCCGGTATAGAGCGCCATCGAGGCCACGCCCCAGGCCGCCTTCTCGAAGCCGTCCGACATCTTCAGGCAGAACGTGGCGACGACCTCCAGGGCGATCGCGGCGGCGAGATAGAGTCAGGCGCTCACGCGCCCAGCACCTTCCGCGCGTCGGCGGCGTCGCGCATCACCTGGCCGGTCATGATCTCGAGGCTGTCGAACTTCTCCTCCGGCCGCAGGAAGGCGACGAGGTCGGTCTCGATGACGCGGTCGTAGATGTCCTCGTCGAAGTCGAAGAGCCACACCTCCAGCAGCGGCCGGGTGACGCCATGCACCGTCGGGTTCACGCCGATGTTGGCGACGCCGGCGAACTCGCGCCCGTCCGAGAGGCGCGTGCGGGTCGCGTAGACCCCGAACCGCGGGGCGACGTAGTCGGCGAGATCCACGTTGGCGGTCGGGAAGCCCAGCTTGCGGCCCAGTTGCCGACCGCGCTGCACCGGACCTTCGATGGCGAACGGGCGGCCGAGGATCTCGGCGGCGACCTCGGGCTTGCCGTCACGCAGCGCCTGGCGCACCGCGGTCGAGGAATACTTGTCGCCTTCGCCCCCTTTGCTTCCGTTGGCGCCGACGGGATCGGCCACCGAGACGCCGAAGCCGAGTTCGGCGCCGTACTGGCGCATGGTCGCGGGCGTGCCGGTCCGGCCCTTTCCGAACGAGTTGTCGAAGCCCACCGCCACGTGCCGCGCGCCCAGGCCGTCGTGCAGCACCTTCGTCGCGAACTCGCGGTCGGTCATGCCGGCAAGCTCCGCGTCCAGCGGCAGGACGTAGAGGATGTCGACGTTCAGCTTCTCGAGCGCACGCGCCTGCTGGTCGGTCTTCATCAGCCGGAACGCCGGCTCGTCGGGCCGGAAATAGACGCGCGGGTGCGGGTCGAAGGTGATCACCCCCAGCGGCGCGCCCGCCTCGCCCGCGGCGCGGCCGGCCAGCTCGATCACCTGCTGGTGGCCTTTGTGGACGCCGTCGAAGCTGCCCATGGCGACCGCCGCCCCGCGGTCGTCGGGGGACAGGTCCTTCCAGCCGCGGATCACCCGGATGCGCTTCATGCGTCCCCGATTGTCACGCCGGGCGGCGGGGCGCAATCACCAGAGCTTCGCCGTCGATCACGGTCTTGCCGTTCACTTCGCAGACGGTGTCGAGGTTCACGTGCGCCCGGCCGTCGTCCAGCGCCTTGATCGTGACGCGCGCCACCACCAGGTCGCCGATCTTCACCGGCCGGCGGAACCGCAGCGACTGCGACAGGTAGATCGCGCCCGCGCCCGGCAGCTTGTTGGCGATCAGCCCTGAGATGAACGAGGCCGAGAGCATGCCGTGGGCGATGCGCTCCCCGAACGTCGTGGTCCTGGCGTAGGCCTCGTCCAGGTGCAGCGGATTGTGATCGCCCGACACCGCAGCGAACGCCTGGATGTCGGCCAGGCCCACCACCCGGCTGGTCTCCGCGGTCTGGCCGACCGTCAGTTCGTCGAAATAGAAACCCTGCACAGCTTCGCCCCCTCAAGCTCCGCGTGGCGCCCCTGCCGCCGGACCGATCCGTGTCGCCGGTCCTTGCGGCATACGCAGTTCACCACTCCATATCGGCGATCACCCAGTTCGCCTTCAGACCTTCTTGCCGCAGGAGGTCGTCGACCACCACGCGATCGAGTCCCTCCGGGCCGACGGCCTCGCCGCCATGTATTCCATTGGCGACGAAGAGAATGTCCAGCCCGCGGGCGTTGGCGCCGCGGATGTCCGTGGGCAGTCCGTCGCCCACGCAGAGCACGCGGGCCGTGTCGACCGGCCGCGCGATCTCGGCTTCGGCCGCCTTCAGCGCCATCTGGTAGATCGGCGGGTAGGGCTTGCCGGCCATGACCGCGCGCCCTCCGAGGCTCTCGTAGAGCTGCGCCAGCGCGCCGCCGCAGTAGATCAGCCGATCGCCCCGCTGCACCACGATGTCCGGGTTGGCGCAGATGAGGTCGAGGCCGCGCGCGACGCAGGTCTCGAAGCGTTCGCGGTAATCGGCCGGCTCGTCGGTCTCGTCGTCGTAGGGGCCGGTCACGCAGATGAAGTCGGCGTCTTCGGGGCTTCCATCGCCGAGGCCCAGGCCGTCGTACAGCACCTCGTCGCGGTCGGGCCCGATCTTCCAGACCCTGCCGCCGCGCTGCGCCAGCAGTTCGCGCGTGGCGTCCCCCGAGGTGATCAGCCTGGTCCACGCCGTCCGCGGCACGCCCAGCGAATCCATCTGCTCCACGATCGGCGGGTGCGGCCGGGGCGCGTTGGAGATCAGGATCACCGGCCCCACCTCGGCGCGGAACCGCGCCAGCGCCTCGCATGCCGCCGGGAAGCTCTCGCGGCCGTTGTGGATCACCCCCCACACGTCGCACAGCAGGACGTCGTATCGGGGCGCGAGGTCGCGGAGCCCGGAAATCGGCGTGGGGGAGGTCATGCGCGGCGGCGGTTACGTGCCGCCGCGCCTGCGGTCAAGCCGCCCGCCGCGCGATGCGTTCGATGCCGCGCAGCGTGGCGGCCGCGGGCGCGACCTGCACGGGCGGGGCGGCCGGCGCGGGGGCCGCCGGCGCGGCGGTGGCGGCCGGCGCGGTGGAGGCTTCGGCCAGGACGTCGCTCTTGATCGCGCGGGGCTGGCCGAACAGGTGGCCCTGGGCCAACTGGATGTCGAGGTCGAGCAGGTCGACCACCTGCCGCTCGTTCTCCACCTTCTCGGCCACGAGGTCGACGCCGTAGCGGCGCAGCAGGAGCGCGAAGTCCTCGGCCGCCAGGTCCGGCATCGAGCGCAGGACCAGCCGGCCCTCCACCTCGGTCAGCTCGTCCAGCAGCGCCTGGGCGCCGACCTTCAGGAACTTCACGTCCGAGCGGCCGAGATCCGCGAGGTCGACGTCGAGGTTCGTCACCTTGTCGATGGAGAAGCGGAAGCCCAGGTCGGCGAGGCGGGCCATGTTGCGGGCCTGCACGCCGTTTCGGGTCTCGAACGGCTGCTGGCCGATCTCGAAGACCAGCGCCGGAGAGAGGTCGCGGTTGGCGCGCAGCAGGTCGAGGAACTGGGGGAAGAACTCCTCGTCGCCCAGGCTCGCCATCGAGATGTTGCAGAAGATGCCCACGCGGCGGTCCTGCCGCGCCAGGCGCCGCACGATCTGCACGCAGCGGAACAGCAGCAGGTTGTCGATGGCGGTGACGAGGCCCGCGGGCTCGGCGACGCTCAGGTACTCGGCCGGCAGGATCACCCGGCCCGACGCGTCGCGCAGGCGCGAATAGCTTTCGTAGAACACGGTCTTGCGCTGCGGGATCGCCATGACCGGCTGCAGGTAGAGGTCGACGCGGTTCTCGGTGAGCGCGTCCTTCACCACGTCCAGCAGGCCCATCGGCCGCGGGGCCCCGGCGGCGGCGCGCATGTCCTGGTCAGGCGCCGCGAGATAGGGCCGCTCGTCGAAACGCTGGCCCAGGCGGCCGACCAGCTCCTCCAGCATGTGGACCTCGCTGGAGAGCTCGGCGCCGCGGGTCAGGTCGGCCTCGACGGCGCGGGCGACATCGGTCACGCGGCCGTCGATGCGCACCACTTGGTCCAGCAGGATCCTGTGGGCGTCGCGGACGGCTTCGACCTCGCCGCGGATCTCGCGCATCTCCAGGAACCGCATCACCATGCCGTGCGAGGCCAGGCAGAGGCCGAAGGCCCCCAGGAACGACGAGATCGCCGCGCCGCCGCCCAGGCCGTTGCGCCACAGGGTGAGCGCCACGATCAGCGACAGGCACAGGTAGGTCGCGCAGAGAAGCGTAAGCGTAAGCCGCCGCATGGAACCCCGTCCGAATCACCCGGAGTATCCGCTGCGGACTCCGGCTCAGTCGAATTCATTAACCATGCGGCGGGTTCGGGTTTGGTTAACGCCGAATCGGGAAGGGCGCGCGCGGGGCCTGCGCGCCACGCAGCCACAGCGCGCCCAGGCGAAGCTCAGGCGGTCGGCTGGTTGAAGGCCCAGACGACGCCGAACGGGTCCGTCACCTGGCCCCAGGTGTCGCCCCAGAACATGACCTGCGGCTCCACGCCGGGCGTACAGCCGGCGGCCACCGCGCGGTCGAACCACGCGCGGCAGTCGTCGACCATGAGCTGCATGGTGAAGGCGGCGGGCGCCTGCACGGCGTGGCCCTGCTCGGGATAGAAGTCGCCCAGCATCACCGACGAGCCGTTGATGTAGAGGTGGATGTGCATGGTGCGGCCCTGCTCGTCGGCCGGGTACGCCCACACGGGCTCGGCGGCGAAGGCCTTCTCGTAGAACGCCGCGGCCTTCGTGGCGCCGTCGATCGCGAGGTAGGCGACGACGCCGCCCCTGGTCTCGACTTTCGGCATGACGGGGACTTCGAGGGCTTCGGACATCTCAGGAACTCCAGGGTTGGCGTCTGCCAGAGGACGCACGATCCTGAGGCCTTCCGACAGAAGCGGGAGATTAATTCGGCGAGCGGCTCCGCTTCAGCGCGCGCCCGTCGCCGGGGCCGGATGGTCGGCCATCAGGCGGTCGAGATGCTGGCGGATGTGGGCGGCCTCGGCGGCGGTGTTGGCGAGTGCGATGGCGCGGTCGAAGGCGGCCCTGGCCTCGGCGTGGCGGCCGAGTTCGAGGTTGAGCGCGCCCTTCAGGCCGTGGAAGTGGAAGTAGCCGGCGAGGCGGTCCTCCAGCGGCGCGATCATCTCCAGCGCCGCCTCGGGGCCCCGGACCTTCGAGACCGCGACGGCGCGGTTCAGCGTCACGACGGGCGAGGGCGTCAGGCGCTCCAGGCTGGCGTAGAGGGCGTCGATCTGCGGCCAGTCGGTGTCGGCGGGCGCGGCGGCCCGGGCGTGCAGCGCGGCGATCGCGGCCTGCACCTGGTAGGCGCCTGGCCGGCGATGGCGCATCGCCTTGTCGATCAGGGCCAGGCCCTCGTTGATCCGCTTGCGGTCCCAGAGGCCGCGGTCCTGGTCGTCCAGCAGCACGACCTGGCCTTCGGCGTCGAACCGCGCCGGCGTCCGCGCGTGCTGGATCAGCATCAGCGCCAGGAGGCCCATGATCTCGGGCTCGGTCTGGAAGAGCCGCAGCAGCAGACGGGTCAGGCGGATCGCCTCGTCGCAGAGTTGCGCCCGCTCGGGGTTGTCGCCGGCCGAGTAGCCTTCGTTGAAGACGAGGTAGAGCATGGCCGCGACCGCCGCGAGCCGCTCCGACCGCTGGACTGCGCCCGGCGTCTCGAACGCGACCTCGCCGCCGGCCACCTCGCGCTTCGCCCGCGTGATCCGCTGTTCCATGGCCGCTTCCGAAACCAGGAAGGCGCGGGCGATCTGCTTCACAGACAGGCCCGAGACGATCCGCAGCGCGAGCGCGATCTGCTGCGTCGCCGGCAGGTCGGGATGGCAGCAGATGAAGAGCAGCCGCAGGACGTCGTCGCGGTAGTCGCCCGCGTCGATGCGCTCGGCGGCGCGCTCCTCCTGGTCGCCCAGGTCGGAGAGCACCTCCTCGGACGGCAGTTCCGTGTTGCGCGAGCGCTTGCGCACCCCGTCCAGCGCGGCGTTGCGGCCGACCATGATCAGCCACGCAGCCGGGTCGCGCGGCGGCCCGTTCGCCGGCCAGTTCTTCAGCGCGCGCAGGCAGGCGTCCTGGAACGCCTCCTCGGCGGTGTCGAGGTCGCGGAAGTAGCGGAGCAGCGCGCCCACCGCCTGGGGCCGCGCGGCGGTGATCGCCGCGCTGATCCAGGCGAGGTCGGCGCTCATGCCGGCACGCGCAGGTCCGCGCCGGCGTTGTAGAGCGCGAGTGGCCGGATCTCGTAGGAGCCGCCCGGGTTGGCCTCGCCCAGTTCCCTGGCCACCGCGACGGCCTCGTCGAGGTTCGCGACATCGACGATGTAGAAGCCCAGCAACTGCTCCTTCGTCTCGGCGAAGGGGCCGTCGATGATCAGCGGCGGGTCGCTCTTGCGCAGCGTCGTCGCCGCAGTGGTCGGCAGGAGCCGCAGGGACGGACCGAGCTTGCCCTTGCGCTCCAGCTTGCCGCGCACGACGGCGAGCCGGCCCATGACCTCGTCCTCCTGCGCCTTGTCCCAGGCCCAGACCGTGTCTTCGTCGTTGTAGCAGAGCAGGGCGTAGAGCATGGCGGCACTCCTCGTTCAGTCCCAGGACGGACGAGGATAGGTCGGGCCGACAGGGCGCCGCAATTTTCCCTCCCCATCGAGGGCGGGGAAGCGCCTACCGCGTCGGGACGGGCTTGTCGCCGCGGTAGTCGTAGAAGCCGCGGCCCGACTTGCGGCCCAGCCAGCCGGCCTCGACGTACTTCACCAGCAGCGGGCAGGGGCGGTACTTCGAGTCCGCCAGGCCCTCGTAGAGCACGTTCATGATCGACAGCACGGTGTCGAGGCCGATGAAGTCGCCCAGCTCGAGCGGGCCCATCGGGTGGTTGGCGCCCAGCCGCAGCGCCGTGTCGATGGCGTCGACCGTGCCGACCCCCTCGTACAGCGTGTAGATCGCCTCGTTGATCATCGGCACCAGCACGCGGTTCACGATGAAGGCCGGGAAGTCCTCGGCGTTGGAGGTGGTCTTGCCCAGCGACTGGGCGAAGCTGACGGCGGTCTCGTAGGTGTCGGCGTCGGTGGCGATGCCGCGGATGATCTCGACCAGCTTCATGACCGGCGCGGGGTTCATGAAGTGCAGGCCGATGAACTTGCCCGGGCGGTCCGTGGCCGAGGCCAGGCGGGTGATCGAGATCGACGAGGTGTTCGAGGCGAGCAGGGTGTCGGCGCCCAGGTGCGGCTGCAGCGCCTTGAAGATGGTCTTCTTGGTCTCTTCGTTCTCGGTCGCGGCCTCGATCGCGAGGTCCGCGCCGCCGATGGTCTGCAGCTCCTTGGCCGGCTTGATGCGCGCGACCGCCGCTTCCATCGCCGTGTGCTCGATGACGCCGCGGGCGACCTGGCGGCTCAGGTTTTTCTCGATGAGCGCGATGCCCTGGTCGATCCGCTCCTGGCTCACGTCGTGCAGCAGGACGTCGTAGCCGCCGAGCGCCACCACATGCGCGATGCCGGTGCCCATCTGGCCGGCGCCGATGATGCCGACCTTCTTGATGCCAACCATGTAGACGAGGCCTTCGATGCCCGGGCGCCGGGCGCGCCCTTCTGGAGAGGCGACTTTCTAACACGTGTATGGCGCGGCGCGGCAAGAGCTTTGCTGCGTCGCAAAATCGATCCTTCGGTATGCGTGTCTTTCGGGTCCGCCGCGCCGCGGCCGGCCCGCGGCCGGCTCAATCGAAAAGGGCGGACCTCGCGGCCCGCCCTTCGAGTCCTTCGGCCGGCTGACCGGCCCTACTTCCCGGCGGCGGTCAGCGCGCTCATCAGCTCGGGGACCGCGCCCTTGTAGTCGGCGACGAGCCCGAAGTCGGCGACCTGGAAGATCGGCGCGTCGGGGTCCTTGTTGATCGCGACGATCACCTTGGAGTCCTTCATGCCGGCCAGGTGCTGGATGGCGCCCGAGATGCCGATGGCGACGTAGAGTTCCGGCGCCACGACCTTGCCGGTCTGGCCGACCTGATAGTCGTTCGGCGCGTAGCCGGCGTCCACCGCGGCGCGGCTGGCGCCCACGGCGGCGCCCAGCTTGTCAGCGAGCGGCTCGATGACCTTCTGGAACTCTTCGGCCGAGCCCATGGCGCGGCCGCCCGAGACCACGATCTTGGCGGCGCCCAGCTCGGGGCGGGCCGACTTGACGATCTTCTGGTCGACGAACTTGGTCTTCGCCGGCGCGCCCGGGGGCGAGACGCTCTCGACCTTGGCCGATCCGCCTTCCGCCGCCGCCTTGAAGGCGGTGGGGCGCACCGTCAGAACCTTCTTGGCGTCGCCCGACTGCACCGTCTCCATGGCGTTGCCGGCATAGATGGGGTGGGTGAAGGTGTCGGCCGAGACGACCTCGGTCACGTCCGAGATCTGCGCCACGTCCAGCTTCGCCGCGACGCGGGGGCTGAAGTTCTTACCCTGCGAGGTGGCCGGGGTCAGGATGGCGTCGTACCCGGGGGCGAGACCCACGATCAGGTCGGCGACCGCTTCCGCCAGGCCCTGGCCCAGCTCGGCGCTTTCCGCCGTCAGCACCTTGCGCACGCCGGCGATCTTGGCCGCATCGGCCGCGATCGCCGCGGTGTTCGTGCCGGCCACCAGGATGTCGACGTCGCCGCCGATGCCTTGCGCGGCCGTCACCACCTTGTGCGTGTTGTCCTTGAGGGTCGCGTTGTCGTGGTCCGCGATGACGAGAACGGCCATTTAGAGGACCCCCGCAGTCTTGAGGTTCGAGACGAGGTCGGCGGCGGTCTCCACCTTGATCCCGGCCGACCGCTTGGCCGGCTCGGTGACCTTCACGACCTTGAGGCGCGGCGCGGTGTCGACGCCGAGCGAGCCCAGCTCCTTCACGTCGAGCGGCTTTTTCTTCGCCTTCATGATGTTGGGCAGCGATGCGTAGCGCGGCTCGTTGAGGCGCAGGTCCGCGGTCACCACCGCCGGCAGCGTCACGTCGATGGTCTGCAGGCCGCCGTCGACTTCGCGGGTCACGGTGGCCTTGCCGCCGCCGATCGCCACTTCCGAGGCGAAGGTCGCCTGCGGCCAGTCCAGCAGCGCCGAGAGCATCTGGCCCACGGCGTTGTTGTCGCCGTCGATCGCCTGCTTGCCCATCAGCACCAGCTCGGGGCTCTCCTCGCCGATCACCGCCTTCAGGACCTTAGCCACCGCCAGCGGCTCCAGGTCCTGGTCGGTCTGCACCAGGATCGCGCGGTCCGCGCCCATGGCGAGCGCGGTGCGGAGCGTCTCCTGCGCCTGCGCCGGGCCCACCGACACGGCGACGACCTCGGTGGCCGCGCCCTTCTCCTTGAGACGGACGGCCTCTTCGACCGCGATCTCGCAGAACGGATTCATCGACATCTTGACGTTCGCGAGGTCGACACCCGTCTGATCGGCCTTCACGCGGGCCTTGACGTTGTAGTCGATCACCCGCTTGACCGGGACCAACACCTTCATCGGTTGCTAGCGCCTCAAATTGTTCGCGGAAAAGCAATAAGCGGGTGGCTGATACCCGTTCCTCTGAGCTTTGCAAGTGCGGCGGGCGCAGTTCTGCCGCGGCGCACAAAACTA
>NZ_JAEUMO010000042.1 GCF_016793285.1 Phenylobacterium sp. | reverse complement strand
TTGTGGCTGCCGCGGTGCCAGGCGTCCGACGCGATGAGGGGGACGACGGTGGTGGCTTCGGCGAAGACCATCTGTTCCCAGGTGACGTCGACCTTGCCCCAGGAGCAGGCCTCCTTCAGCGTCGAGGACGAGCAGGCGCCGTCGCGCACGTCGGCCACGGTGATCTGGACGGCGTACTTGTGCATGTCGACCTCGTGGCCGAGAATCTCGGCGCAGACGACGGTGTCCTGCGCGAAGTTCTTCGGCACGCCGCCGCCCACCATGAAGAGCCCGGTCGCGCCGGCCTTCAGCTTGATCTCGGTGAGCTCGCGGAAGTCGGCCACGGCGTCGATGGTGAGGTAGGGCTTGCCGGCCTTCATCCGCTCGACCTGGTGCTTCACGAGGCCGAAGCCGGCCGAGGAGTCGACGAACGCCGGGCAAAAGATCGGCACGCCTTCGCGGTAGGCCGTCTCGACCAGACTGTCGGGCTTCTTGGCGTTGCCGGCGGCCAGCCACTTGCCCATCTCGTGGACGAATTCGCGGCTGGAGTAGGGGCGCGGCTCCAGCATCTCGCACAAGGCGTAGATCGTGCCGTCGCAGTTCTGGAGCTCCTCCTCGTCGATGTAGGTGTCGTAGATGCGGTCGATGTACATCTCGCGCAGCTCGCGGTCGTCGACGGTGGAGTCGGCCTGGTAGTGCTTGAAGCCGAGGGCTTCGAAGAAATCCATGTCGACGATGGAGGCGCCGGTGGCGACGATCGCGTCGATCATCCCGTGCTTCACCATGTCCCGGTAGATGTGCATGCAGCCGCCGGCCGAGGTGGAGCCGGCGAGCGTCAGCCAGGTCGAGCAGTTCGGGTCTTCGAGGCTCATCGACCAGATGTCGGCGGCGCGCGCGGTGTCGCGGCTGGTGAAGCTCATCTTGCGCATGGCGTCGATGACGGGCCGCGCGTCGTACTGGTCGATCGCCACGTGCTCGACGGTGTTGGCGAGCAGCTCTGCCTTGCGGTTGGTGTTCTGAACGGGAGCGTTCATCGTCGGGTTTCCCTCTCGAAGGTGACGCCCGTCCAAAAGAAAAGCGCGACCGGGACGGAGCGACCGGCCGCGCCTATAGCACTTCCGCGACGGTTTCAGCGCTTGCGGCGCTTCTTCCCTGCCGCGCCCTTCGGGCGGCTCAGACGGACAACCTTCCGCTCCTCGGCCTGTTCCTCGCGGGGCAGGCGAATGGAGCGGCCGGCGAGGCCGAACATCGAGGCCATCGGGGCGTCGTCCACCACCACGGTCTCGGCGTCGCCGAAGCCGTTGAAGCGGGTGTTCATGGCCACGCCATAGGCGCCGAGCATCCCGATCTCGATGTAGTCGCCCTCCTGGATGTCTTCCGGCAGCCAGAAGGGGCCCGGCATGTGGTCGAGGCTGTCGCAGGTCGGCCCGTAGAAGCGGAAGGGCTTGAGCGGTCCGTCCACTTCGTGGGCGTCGGCGCCCTCGCCGCGGTACAGCTTCACCGGGAACGGCCACTTCACGTGCGCCGCATCGAACAGCGAGCCGTAGCTGCCGTCGTTGAGGTACAGCGCGTCGGCCTTCTTCAGCTCGACCTTGGTCAGGATCGACGAGGCCTCGGCCACCAGCGCCCGGCCGGGTTCGCACCACAGCTCGGTCTCTTCGTGGACCGACATCTCGGCGAAGCCGCGCTGGATCGAGTCGACGTAGTCGCCCATGTCCGGCGGGACCATGCCCGGGTAGATCGACGGGAAGCCGCCCCCGACGTCGACGATGTCGACCATGACGCCGGCGCGCACGATGGCGCGCTGGGCCTGGGCCATCGCCGCCTGGTAGGCGGTGGGGCGCATGCACTGGCTGCCGACGTGGAAGCTGACGCCCATCTTGCCGGTGGTCGCGCGGCGCGCGGCCAGCAGCAGGGCGGGGGCCTCGTGCGACGCCACGCCGAACTTGCCGCTGAGCGAGTAGGACGCGCCCTCGGCCTGGACGGCGAGGCGCACGATCAGCGTCAGGTCGGTCGCGCCGCCGGTGGCCTCGAGGATCTTCTGCAGCTCCTCGTGGGTGTCGAGGGCGAAGGTCCTCACGCCGTACCTGCCGTAGGCGTCGGCGATCGCGCGGCGGCTCTTCACCGGATGCATGAAGGCCATGCGGGCGCCCGGCGCGTGCGCGGCCACCAGCTCGATCTCGGGGATCGACGCCACGTCGAACGAATTCACGCCGCTCTTCACCAGGGTCTCGATGACCCACGGCGAAGGGTTCGCCTTCACGGCGTAGAATACGTCGCCTTGAAACTTGTCCTGGAACCAGCGCGCCGCAGTGGCCACCACGTCAGGTCGCGCTAGTGCGACAGGACGCTCCGGGGACCGCTCACGGACCAGGTCCAGGGGCGTATGGTACGTATGCACCTCACGCAACCCCCAACGGATTGTTGAACCCAGACCGGCGTTAGCAGCGCTTTTGAGGACATCGGGTCCGCCGGAAGGCGCGCAAATAGGGCCTGTCGACGGCGATGTAAAGCGTTCGTGTGTGCGGCGCGCGCGCACGGTCCCGCACGGACCGCGCGCGG
>NZ_JAEUMO010000223.1 GCF_016793285.1 Phenylobacterium sp. | reverse complement strand
CGCGCCTGGACCACCGGCGCGATCACCAGTTGCGCGATGCGGTCGCCGCGGCGGATCGTGAAGGCCTCGGCCCCGTGATTGATCAGGATGACTTTCACCTCGCCCCGGTAGTCGGCGTCGACCGTGCCGGGCGAGTTGAGGCAGGTGATGCCGTTCTTGAACGCCAGGCCCGAGCGCGGCCGCACCTGACCCTCGAAACCTTCGGGCAGCGCGAACGCCAGCCCCGTCGGCACCGCGAAGCGGTCGCCGGGATGCAGCACCAGCGGCTCGTCCTGCGGCACCGCGGCGCGCAGGTCCATGCCGGCCGCCTGGGCGGTCTCGTAGGCCGGCAGCGGCAGGTCGGCGTTGTGCGGCAGGCGGGCGATCGGGACGGTGGGTCCGGTCACTGGAACTCCTCGGCGATGCGGGCGGCGAGCCGGCGGCCGACCTCGCCCTTGGGCATGCGGTCCCATCGCTCGATTCCGCGGCGCAGGACTATGCTGACCGCGTTCTCGTCGCCGCCCATGGTCCCCTGGATGCTCACGTCGTTGGCCACGATCCAGTCGCAGTTCTTGCGCTTCAGTTTGTTGCGGGCGTGCTCTTCCACGTTCTCGGTCTCGGCCGCGAAGCCGATCACCAGACGAGGACGCTGCGCGTGGCCGGACAGCTTGGCGAGGATATCGGGGTTCTCGATGAAGGTCATGCCGGCCGCCAGGAATGCGTCCTTCCCCTTCTTGAGCTTCTGCGGCGAAACCTCGCTCGGCCGCCAGTCGGCGACGGCGGCGACGCAGACAGCAATGTCCGCCGGCAGCGCGGCCTCGCACGCCGCAAGCATCTCGCGCGCGCTCTCGACGTCCACCCGCCTCACGGCCGGCGGCGCCGGCAGCGCGGTGGGCCCGCTCACCAGCGTCACCTCGGCGCCCAGTTTCGCCAGGGCCGCGGCGATGGCGTAGCCCTGCTTGCCCGACGAACGGTTGGTGATCACCCGCACGGGATCCAGCGCCTCGGCCGTGGGCCCGGCCGTGACGATCGCGCGCCGGCCCGCCAGCGGCCGCCCGCCGGCCAGCGCGGCCATGATCGCCTCGAAGATCGCGGGCGGCTCGGCCATCCGGCCTGACCCGTATTCGCCGCAGGCCATGGCGCCCTCGTCGGGTCCGACGAACAGCACGCCGTCGGCCTTCAGTTGCGCGAGGTTCCGCCGGGTCGCCGCGTGCTCCCACATGCGCACGTTCATCGCCGGCGCCATCAGCACGGGCTTGTCGGTCGCCAGCAGCGTGGTCGAGGCGAGGTCGCCCGCCAGCCCGTTGGCAGCCTTGGCCATCAGGTCCGCCGTGGCCGGCGCCACGACTACCAGGTCGGCCGAGCGCGAGAGCTCGATGTGGCCCATCTCGGCCTCGTCGGTGAGGCTGAAGAGTTCGGTGTAGGCCTTGTCCTCGGCGAGCGCCGACAGGCTGAGCGGGGTGACGAACTCGGCGCCCGCCTTCGTCAGGATCGGCCGCACGCCGACGCCCGCCTTGCGCAGGAGCCGCGTCAGCTCCAGCGCCTTGTAGGCCGCGATCCCGCCGCCGACGATCAGGAGAACCCGCTTACCGCTCAAGGGAACCGCCCCGTTCGAGAGGGCCCCGATTTAGGTCATCGCCGGGGACTCGACAAACCTTCAGCGGTATGTTCTTTCTTTGTTCCGAAACAGCCTGAGCTGGAGGGAACGATGTCGGCAATCAGGACGATTCTGTTCATGGGCGCGGCCGCCCTGGCGCTCAGCGCCTGCGACAACGGCCCGTCGGCCGTCGCGGGCAAGCAGCAGGCCGCGGGCACGCAGATGGCGGAGGCGGCCAGCGGCCCGGACGCCTATTCGACGGCGCCCTCGTCGCGCTCCGACGACGACGTCGCGCCGCGGGCCGATCACCGCAACGACCCGGTGAAGCTGGTCGACGGCAAGCCGATGTGGTCGGCCAGCCGCCGCTACTCCGCCGACGAGAACGCCCGCCGGGCCTTCGAGCGGAACGGCGAGGCGTTCGGCGCCGACAGCGTCCAGGCGTTCGTGCAGAAGGCCCACGCCTTCGTGTCCGATCCGCCGAAGGGCGCCCAGACGCTGAAGCGGCGCAACGGCGACCTGCTGATCTACGATGCGAAGAGCAACACCTTCGCCGTGCGCAGCAAGGACGGCGCGCCCCGCACCATGTTCCACCCCGACGACGGGGCGTCCTACTGGGCCGAGCAGAAGACCCGCGAAGCCCGCCGCACCCAGTCCGCCCGCCGCAACGGCGACGACGACGCCTGACCCGTGTGGCCGCGCCCCTTCTCCCCTTGCCGGAGAAGGTGGTCCGCGAAGCGGGTCGGATGAGGGGTCGCACCGACGGGATCAGTGAAGCTGGGGGCAATGTAGCGCCGAGCGAGCATCAATCAGGCGCGGAGCTTGAGACGACGCGCGCCGTCGACCGAGCAGTTCCTCTGGAAACTACTCAGAGATCGCCGCCTCGATGGCGTGAAGTTCCGTCGACAGGTTCCGCTCGGTCCCTACGTCGTTGATTTCGCGTGCCTGCGGTTTCGCCTGATCGTTGAGGCGGATGGACCGTTTCACGACCCGATCCATGATGCCAGCGCGACGCGTGGCTGATCGGCCAAGGGTTCCGCGTTCTTCGCTTCCCGAACGACGTACTAGCCAACAACAGAGACTGGAAGGTTGTCTCCCGAATTCTGGAGGCGGCAAGGCAGCCTACCCGGGTCGGCGAGATCCCTCATCCGTCAGGCTGCGCCTGACACCTTCTCCCGCAAGGGGAGAAGGATTACAGCAGCCGGCCGGCCATGAAGGCCGCGGCGCCGACAAGGGCGCCCAGCAGGAACTGGACGATCCCGAAGCGGGCCTTTTCGGGCTCCGGCGTCACCGCCGGCTGCGGCTGAGTCAGGCGGGCGAGGTTACGGATGGCGCTCTCGGCCTGGCCGGCCAGTTCCCTCACGCGGCTGACGGGCGACAGCTCGCGGGCGATCCAGCGCCGGACCACCGGCTCGGCGGCCGCCCAGATGTTGTGGTCGGGGTCGATGCGCCGGGCGACGCCCTCGACGGTGACCATGGTCTTCTGCAGCAGCACCAGCTCGGGGCGCAGGTGCATGTCGTAGAGGGCGGTGATCTCGAAGAGCTGGGTGAGCACCCGGCTCATGGCGACCGCGTCGGCCGTGCGGCCGAACACCGGCTCGCCGACGGCCCTGAGCGCCTGTGCGAACGCCTCCACGCTGTGGTGGGCCGGCACGTAGCCGGCGTCGAAATGAACCTGGGCGACGCGCCGGTAGTCCCGGTTCAGGAAGCCCCAGAGGATCTCGGCGAGGTAGCGCCGCTCGGCCGGCCCGAGCCTGCCGATGATCCCGAAGTCGACCGCGAACAGGCGCGCGGGGGCGGCGGCGAACAGGTTGCCCTCGTGCAGGTCGGCGTGGAAGACGCCGTGATCCAGCGCCTGGGCGAGGAAGGCCCGCGTCAGGTTGTCGGCCAACGCCGGCCGATCGAGGCCCGGCTGCTCCAGCGCCGCGTCGTCGCTGAGCGGCACGCCCTCGGCCCACTCCATGGTCAGCACGCGCTTGCCGACGCCCGGCCAAACGACCCGCGGCGCGGCCATGTAGCCGTCCTTGGCCATGATCTCGGCCAGCTCGTCGGCGCCGGCGGCCTCCAGCCGCAGGTCCAGCTCGAGCTCGGTCGCGCGGATCACGGTGTCGGCGAACCGGATCGGCTCCAGCCGCCGCAGCGGCGGCGCCCAGCGCGCCATCAGCCGGGCGGCCAGCGCCAGGACGGCCGAGTCCGCGGCCACCCGCCGCTCGATCCCCGGCCGAAGCACTTTCACCGCCACGCGCCGGCCGTCCAGCAGGGTCGCGTCGTGCGCCTGCGCGAGCGAGGCGGCGGCCACCGGCTCGCTCATCGCGGCGAACAGCGCCTCGACCGGCCTGCCCAGGCCCTCGGCGATGGCTGCACGGGCCTGCGACGCGGGAAACGGCGGCAGGCGGTCCTTCAGGTGGCCCATGTCCTCGGCGAAGGTGCGCCCGAAGATGTCGGCCCGCGTGGACAGGAACTGCCCCAGCTTGATCGCCACGGGCCCCAGGCCCTGCAGCGCGCGGGCCAGCCGCTCGCCGGGCCGCCCGTCGCGCCGGCCGGCGAAGACCCGCAGCGTGTTGGCCAGCGCCCGCACCGCCGGGGAATAGAAACCGTCCAGCTCGCGCGGCAGCAGCGCGTCGTTGCGGACCAGCGTCCACCCGGCGCCGATCAGCCGGAAATAGGCCCCGAGCGACGCCACCGCGGGCTCAGACGGCCCGCGCGGTGTGCAGCGCCGCCACCCCGCCCGAATAGTTCGTCCACGCCACCTGGCCGAACCCCGCGCCGGCGATCAGGGCGGCGAACGCCTTCTGGTCCGGGAAGCGCCGGATGCTCTCCACGAGGTACTGGTAGCTCTCGCGGTCGTTGGCCACCCGCGCGCCGATCTCGGGGATAACCTTGAACGAATAGGCGTCATAGGCGGCCCGCAGCGCCTCGGTCACCGGCCGGGAGAACTCCAGGCACAGGAACCGGCCGCCAGGCTTCAGGACGCGCCTCGCCTCGCGCAGCGCCGCGGAGATGTCGGTCACGTTGCGGATGCCGAAGCTGATGACGTAGGCGTCGGCGCTCGCATCGGGCAGCGGCAGCCGCTGCGCATCGCCGACCGCCCAGCAGACCTCGGGCATCCCGCCGCGCTCGATCCCCGCGGCGATCATCTCGGCGTTGTAGTCGACCACGAAGATCCGGGCGTCGTCGCCGCCGCGCCGCTCCTGCGCGCGGCGCGCCAGCTTCGCGAACCTCCGGGCCATGTCGCCGGTGCCGCCCGCGCAGTCGACGATGACCTCGCCGGGCTGCGGGTTGAGGCGCGCGGCCGTCGCGTCCTTCCAGAGCCGGTGGACGCCCGCGCTCATCAGGTCGTTCATCAGGTCGTAGCGCCGGGCCACGCGGTCGAAGACGCCCCGCACGAGGCCCGGCTTCTCGGAAGCGTCGACGTCGCGGAAGCCGAAGGTCGCGGAAGGTCCCGTCATGCGCGCCCTCTTACCGTCCAAGGACTTGGCGCGCCAGCGAAGGCGTGCCAAGCCGGTCGGCGATGCCTGAACTTCCGGAAGTCGAGACCGTCCGCGGCGGCCTTGCCCCAGTGCTCGAAGGCCACCGGCTCGCCCGCGTCGAAGCCCGCCGCCCCGACCTGCGCTTTCCGCTGCCCTCCGACTTCGTCCAGACGCTGACCGGCGCGACGGTCGTCAGGCTGGAGCGCCGCGCCAAGTATCTGCTGGCCCGCCTCGACCGCGAGGACACCCTCGTCATGCACCTCGGCATGAGCGGCCGCTTCGAGATCGCGAGACCTGAGGGCCAGACGCGGCCCGGCCAGTTCCACTACGCGCCGGATCCCGACCCGAAGCACGCGCACATCGTCTTCGAGACCGAGGCGGGCGCCCGGATCACCTACTACGACCCGCGCCGTTTCGGTTACATGGCCCTGGTCAACACCGCGACCTTCGGCCTGCACCCGTGGTTCGCGGGGCTGGGCCCCGAGCCGCTATCCGACGCCTTCGACGCCGCCCACCTGAAGGCCGCGTTCAAGGACCGCAAGCAAGGCCCGAAGACCCTGCTGCTCGACCAGCGGATCGTGGCGGGCCTCGGCAACATCTACGTCTGCGAGGCGCTGAACCGCGCCCGCATCTCGCCCTTCAAGCCGGCGGGGAAAGTCAGGGCCGCCAGGCTCGAGGTCCTTGTGCCCGAGATCAAGGCCGTGCTGGCCGAGGCGATCGAGGCCGGCGGCTCCACCCTGCGCGACTTCGCCCAGGCCGACGGGGCCCTGGGCTACTTCCAGCACCGCTTCCGCACCTACGACCGCGAGGGCCAGCCCTGCCGCAACGCCGGCTGCAAGGGCGTGATCGGCCGCAAGGTGCAGGCGGGCCGCTCCACCTTCTACTGCCCGGTCTGCCAGACGTGAGGGCCTTGCTCGCGGGCCTCGTCGCCGCCTTCGCGCTCGCCGCGCCCGCCCTGGCCGAGCCGCCGGTCTGGGTGGTGAAGGACAGGGACTCCGAGCTGGTGCTCTTCGGCTCGGTCCACGTCCTGCCGCCCGGGCTTGCGTGGAAGCCGGCCTCCCTGCAGGCGGCGCTCGGCAAGGCCGACGACCTCTGGTTCGAGCTGCCCGTCGGCCCCGAGGCCGACCGCGAGATCTCGCTGATCGCCGCGACCCGCGGGGTGCTGCCGACCGGCCAGTCGATCTTCCGGCTGCTGCCGCCCGGGGATGCGGCGCTCCTGATCAAGGTCGCCGACGCCTACGGGGTCGACAAGACGACCCTCGACCGGCTGGAGCCCTGGCTGGCCGAGGTGACGCTGGCGGCGGCGGCCTACCGCAAGGCCGGCGCCGACACCGCACATGGCGTCGAGACGACGCTCAGCGCCGCCACGCCTGCCACCGTCCAACGCAGGGCGCTCGAGACGCCCGCCCGCCAGCTCGGCCTCATCGACGGCTCGCCGCTCCGCGAACAGATCGCCTCGCTGCGCCAGACCCTGCAGGAGATGGACCGCGATCCCGGGGCCTACATGCAACTGGTGCGCGCCTGGATGGCCGGCGACGTGAAGGGGCTGGACCGCGAGGCGCTCGCTCCGCTCCGCCGCGCCTCGCCCGTCGTCTTCGACCGCCTGGTGATCCAGCGCAACGCCGACTGGACGCGGCAGCTCGACGCGCGCCTGAAAGGCAGGGGCCGCACGGTCGTCGTGGTCGGCGTCGGTCACCTCGTCGGGGCCCAGGGCCTGCCGGCCCGCCTGCGCGCCCTTGGCTATTCCGTCACGGGGCCGTAAGCGGTCGGCGCAGCACCGGGAGCGCACATGGCCTACGAAACCCTGATCGTCGAAAGCCCCAGCGAGGGCGTCACCCTGATCCGGCTCAACCGGCCGCAGGCGCTGAACGCGCTGAACAGTGAGCTGCTCACCGAGCTCAGCCAGGCGCTGGACGAGGCCGAAGGGGACAACAGCGTCCGCTGCGTGGTGCTGACCGGCTCGGAACGCGCCTTCGCCGCCGGCGCCGACATCAAGGAGATGTCCGACAAGTCCTACGCCGAGATGTTCCAGTCGAACTTCTTCGGCGCCGCCGGCCAGCGGGTCGAGCGCTTCCGCAAGCCGATCATCGCCGCGGTCGCCGGCTTCGCACTCGGCGGCGGCTGCGAGCTGGCCATGCTGTGCGACTTCATCATCGCCGCCGAGACCGCCAAGTTCGGGCAGCCTGAGATCAACCTGGGCGTCATGCCCGGCATCGGCGGCACGCAACGCCTGCCCCGCGCCGTGGGCAAGGCCAAGGCGATGGACATGGTCCTGACCGCCCGGATGATGGACGCCGCCGAGGCCGAGCGCGCCGGCCTCGTCAGCCGCGTCGTGCCCGCCGACAAGCTGGTCGACGAGGCGCTGGGCGCCGCCGCCAGGATCGCCGCCCAGTCCACGCTGGCGGTGATGATGAACAAGGAGCTGGTCAACGCGGCGTTCGAGACCACGCTCTCGACCGGCGTCGGCATGGAGCGGCGCCTGTTCCACTCCCTCTTCGCCTTCGAGGACCAGAAGGAGGGGATGGCCGCGTTCATCGACAAGCGGAAGCCGGCCTTCAGGGGCCAGTAGCGGGTGGCCGGAACCCGGGACTGGCGCCAGTGGCGCGACGAGCAGGCGGCGCGACTCGAAAAGGCCACCGGCGAGACCCTCGGAACCTGGGCGGCGCGCGTCCGGAGCGCCGGCCTGCCGGATCGTCCCGCGATCACCGCCTGGCTCGCCGAGCGCGGAGTCACCGGCTACGCCGCCATGCTGCTGCGCTACGAACAGCTCGGCTATCCGGACTTCATGACCGCCACCGCCGACAGCCTGGTGGACGCCCAGTACGCCGACCGGCCCGCACTGCGGCCGATCTACGACGCAGTCCTGGAGGCGGCGCTGGGGCAGGGCGAGGTGACCGTGCAGACGCGCAAGACCTACGTCTCGCTGCTGACCCCCAGGCGCACCTTCATCCGCGTCCAGGCGACCACCCTGAAGCGCGTGGACGTGGCCCTGCGGCTGGCCGCCGACGCTGGGGGACGTCTGGTCCGTTCGCGACACGAAAACATGCCCGTCCAGTTCGGCCTCGCCTCGGTCGCCGAGCTGGACGACGAGGCCGTCGAGCTGATGCGGCGGACCTACGAGGCGAACGTCTGACCGCCGCTCGCGGGCGGTTGACCGCAGGGGTCCGTTTCAGTATATCCGCGCCTCCAATTTCGCCCGCCGGCCAACCGGCGGGGTTTGCCCGTTTGAAGAAGAGTCCCGAATGGCCAATACGCCCGGCGCCAAGAAAGCGGTCCGCAAGATCGCCCGTCGCACCGAAGTGAACACCGCCCGCCGCTCGCGCGTGCGCACCTTCCTGCGCAAGTTCGAGGAAGCGGTCGCCGGCGGCGACGTCGCCGTGGCCAAGGACGCCTTCGTCAAGGCCCAGTCCGAGCTGATGCGCGCCGTGACCAAGGGCGTGGTCCACAAGAACACCGGCTCGCGCAAGGTGTCGCGCCTGGCGGCTCAACTGAAGAAGATGTCGGCGGCCTGACGCCGGTCGCGGGGGGCACTTCCCCCTCTTCACCTCTAGGAATTTCGAAAGCAGCGCCCCCTCCGGGACGCTGCTTTTTTGATGCGCCGAACCCCTGCGAGGTGCGACTCCTGCGACCAAAAAGCTCAGCTTCCGGGGTGGGTTTTCGGGCTTTCCCTTGGACCGAAAAGGGTCCCTCGCGAGTCAACAGAAATAAGTCTCGACGGTGAAAAGAATCACCGTTGACCCCCCAGGGCCCCTCATTAGTGTCTGCCTTCTTACAGGTTCTCACTCTTGATCTCGGGGCCAAACCGGGACGGCGGCGGAGCACATGCGTTCGCCGAGTAAGAACCTGTTTTCGTTGAACAATCGGGTCGGTCGGGGGGTTCGGGACCCTGGCTTTTGGGTAAGAAAGTGATGGGGTTCCGAGGAATGACGAGCGGGGGGGCTGCGGGAGCTATGGCCAATGCGCCGGCGACAGCCGTGTGGAGCAAGACGTGCCAGGTTCTCAAGCGCGAGCTGGGTGATGCGACGTTCGGGTCGTGGCTGGGTCACGCGGCCCTGCGCGAGACCGCCGACGAAGTGTGCGTCGTCGCCGCCACCGGCATCGCCCGCGACTGGATCCGCCACAACGCGTGGCGCCGCATCGGCGAGCTGTGGGCGCAGAACGACCCGCTGAACCGCCGCCTCGACCTGAAGTGCCGCACCGAAGTCGATTCCGCCTCCCTCACCGCGCATCCTCTCGTCGCCGCGAATGCGCCCGGTTCCGCCCCCCAACCGGCTGCTGTCCCCATGTCCGCCCCCGTGTTCGAGATCGAGGCCGAAGCCGTGGCGCCTGTCGCCGCGCGCCAGGGCCGCCTGCAGGGCCTGCAGGAGCGCTACACGTTCGACACCTTCGTGTCGGGCCCGGCGAACGAATTCGCCTTCGCCGTGGCGCGCCGCGTGGCCTCCTGGGCCGACGGCCACTTCAACCCGGTCGTCTTCCATGGCCCCTACGGCTTCGGGAAGACCCACCTGCTGAACGCGCTCGCCTGGGAGGCCATGCGCACCGGCGGGCCGGGCAAGCGGGTGGTCTACCTCTCCGCGGAGCGCTTCACCTCGACGTTCGTCAACGCCATCCAGACGCGCCAGACGGCGGCGTTCAAGGATGAGCTGCGCAACGCCGACCTGCTGCTGATCGACGACGTCCATTTCGTGGCCGGCAAGACGCAAACGCAGGAAGAGCTGTTCCACACCCTGATCGCTCTGGTGGAGGATGGCCGCCGCGTGGTGCTGACCGCCGACCGCTCGCCGACCGAGATCTCCGAGATGGAGCCGCGGCTGCGCAGCCACCTGCAGATGGGCCTCGTCTGCGGGATCGAGCCGGCGGACCGCTCCCTGCGGCTCGGCATCCTGGAGCGAAAGCTGAACACGCTCGCCCAGCAGGGCGGCTTCGTGCCCGCCGCCCGCGCCGAGGTGCTGCAGTTCCTCGCCGACCGCTTCACCGACAGCGTGCGCGAACTGGAGGGCGCGCTGAACACGCTGGTGGCCCGCGTGGGCGGCGACATCGCTCGCCTGAGCCTCGACGAGGCCCAGGCGATCCTGCGGCCCCACCTGAGCGTCAACGAGCGCAAGGTGACCGTGGACATGATCCAGAAGGTCGTGGCCGAGCACTACGCGCTGAAGCAGGCCGACCTGATCAGCGAGCGCCGCGCCCGCGCCGTAGCCCGCCCGCGCCAGGTCGCCATGTGGCTGGCCAAGCAGATCACCACGCGCAGCCTGCCCGACATCGGCCGCCGCTTCGGAGGCCGCGACCACACCACGGTCCTGCACGCCGTGCGCCGCATCGAGCAGTTGAAGGGCGAGGACGCGACCATCGCGCGCGACATCGACGTCCTGCTGCGCAAGCTCCGGGGTTAGCGGACGCTGGGGTTAGCGGACGCTGGGGTTAGCGGACGCTGGGGTTAGCGGACGCTGGGGAGCGCCGCCAAGGCGGGCCCTTCTTGTTCCCGGGTGCAGCGAAAGGGCGACCGCATCGCTGCGGCCGCCCTTCCGTACGCGACGCTTACGCCAAGCTACTCGCACTGAACTCAGGCACGGACCATGGCCACGCGACGGCGACGGCGCAGCACGGCGCCCATCAGGCCGAAGCCCATGATGGCGATGGCCCAGGTGGACGGTTCCGGCACGCCGGCCGAGACCGAGACGTTGTCGAAGAAGACGCCGGCGTTGCCCTCGATCGTGCCCGCCAGGCGGATCGTCTCGGTATTGCCGGTGCCGACGAAGCTGAAGCCTCCGGTCTGCCAGGCCATCGAGCCCATGCCGCCGAACGAGCCGTCGCCGAGCGCCGTGACGTTCAGGCTCTGGCCGCCCGCGGTGACCAGCGCGGTCGCCGTGTAGGGCGCGTTGGCCGGATTGCGCGAGTAGCTGAAGGAGACATTGTAGAGGCGGCCCAGGACTGTCGCGAAGCTCTGCGCGATCGTGCCGGCGCTCCACCCGTTGATGTCGAGCGAGTACTGACCGCCGCCCGACGGGCCCCAGAGGCTGTTGGTGTCGGTGAGGTCGACCGAGCCGGCCTCTACCGTCCAGCCGGGGAGGATCGCCGGGCCGCCGGCGTAGTAGGTGAGCCCGCCCCAGCCTTCCGGCGTGGCCGAACCGACGTCGTCGAACCCGCCGTTCGTGAGCAGCTCGACGGTGGCGGCCGAAGCCGAGGTGGCCACGGCGGAGACGGCCAGGACGGCGGCGATGGCGATGGGTTTCAGCACGGCGAATTCCTTGAGGACGACCCGCGTCATTCCGGGACGCGGACGACGGCAGCTAAGGCTGTGCTTGCAGGGGGTATGCCAGCCGCCTGTGTGGCGGGGCGTCGCATACGAAAGGGCGGCCGGATCGCTCCGGCCGCCCTTCGCTCAGTTCAGCAGATCGGACAGACGTTTAGGCGTCCGCCTTCTCCTCGGCCTTGGCCGACAGGTCCTCGCCGGTCTCCTGGTCGACGACCTTCATGGAGAGGCGGGTCTTGCCGCGGTCGTCGAAGCCCAGGAGCTTCACCTTGACCGACTGGCCTTCGCTCAGCACGTCCGAGACCTTCTCGACGCGGCGGTCGGCGATCTGGCTCACGTGGACCAGGCCGTCCTTGGCGCCGAAGAAGTTCACGAAGGCGCCGAAGTCGACGATCTTGACCACCTTGCCGGTGTAGATCGTGCCGATCTCGGGCTCGCTGGCGATCGACTTGATCCAGTC
>NZ_JAEUMO010000216.1 GCF_016793285.1 Phenylobacterium sp. | reverse complement strand
GGGTATCAGGCCAGCTTCCAGTTCAACCTGACCTTCATGCTCCAGACCCAGGGCGATCACATCGCCGAGTGCATCAAGCTGGCCCGCGACAAGGGATGCGCCACCATCGACGTGACGCCCGAGACCGAGGAATGGTGGGTCCAGGAGGTGATCGCCCACCGCGGCAAGACCAGCCGCAACGCCGACTGCACGCCGGGCTATTACAACTTCGAGGGCGAGTTCAACCGGCGACAGGACGGCAACTACAACGGCGGCTTCTCGCAGTATTTCGACCACATGACCGCCATCCGCGGCGATCTGGAGCGGCACTTCACCTTCGGCTAGCAAGGCGAGAAGCGGCTGCAGGTTCCCCCACAGCACGCCCGCTCGGTCACGGTATTTCCGGCCAGGCTCCTGTTGACGTCCGGCTTCGTCGGCGAGCACCGGGTGGTCGAGGGGCGCGGGTTTCCGCTGCTCGACAAGCCCTACGAGGCCGCCGTCCTCGCCGGGATCATGCGCAAGCTGCTGGATCGTCCGGAAGGCCGACCCCGGAAGCGCGCGCCCGCAGCCGCGGAGTAGGTGTTCCTGTGGCGCGGCCGTCGTCAGGCGTCCGAGGTGGCGGACGTTCGCGCGATCCGCTTCAGGGCCGCCGCGAGCCTGCGCGCGTGGGCGCGGTCGATCTCCGCGTCACGCTCGCCCGCCGACAGTTGCGCCGCGATCCGCGACAGGGCGGCCTGCGTGCGCGACGGCGCGAAGACCCCAACCAGGAGCTCGGCCTCCATCATCAGCTCGGCCTTCAGGCGCGGCGGACAGGCGTCGAGCAGCGCATCGTCGAAGTCGATGATCTCGCAGGCGGTCCGAGCTGCCTCATGTCGGTGTGCGTGTCCCATTGGAGGCGACTAACCCATTCTGGGGCGAGAGTTCCGCCTCCTGCGACGCATGAGCGCTGTTCGTCGAACCGCTCGTTGGGGTTGCTTGCATTCACCCATTCGATGGTCGAGTTTCCAAAAAAGGGGGCCCCCATGGATTCGGAGCACGGCAAGCGTCTCGCTCAAAATCTCGTGGAGATGCTGATGCCCTATGAAGAAGAGTTGATCCAACTCGAGCGCGATGCGCCGGCGTTTGGCCCGCTTCGGCGGGCCGTGGGCATTGCGATCGCCGAGGCTTGTTATTTCATTTCTGACACCCCCTCGCCGCAAGAAGACCTGGTCCCCCCCGCAGACGATGCGGCAAGCCGGGCACGGTAGCGTCGGAGCCCCCATCTAGGAGACCTGAACAACCTATGGCCAACAAACCCGAAGCGGCCGCCGATCCCGTAGACGTCGCTGTCGGCGCGCGGATCCGGCTTCTGCGCAAGGTGCGTGGGCTCTCGCAACAGGCGCTGGCCGAAGCGGCCGGCGTGACCTTCCAGCAGATCCAGAAGTACGAGCGCGGGGCCAACCGCGTCAGCGCCTCCATGCTCACCCGCATCGCCAGGACCCTGGGCGTGCCGGTGGCCGAGATGTTCGGGGAAGCATCGGTCAACAGCGGCGCGGTCGATGAGGTCGCGGCCTTGCTTGCGGAGCCCGGCGCGCTGGAACTGCTCAAGGCCTACGCAGGATTGCCACGCGGCGTCTCGCGATCCGCGCTCGTGGAATTCGTCCGTAGCCTGCGGAGCCAACCGGGCTAAAAGGAGGGAATGCCGACTCGCGCGTTCCCCTCCGCCGCCCTCGTGGCGGCGTTCCTCTTTGCTCTGCCGGCGCTGACATCGCCGGCCCGGGCCGCTCCCAGACTCACGCCCGCCGAAGCGAAGATGGTCGCCACCATCGACGCCGAGCGTGGCCGCAACCGCGAACTGCTCGAAGAGCTGGTGAAGGTGAATTCCGGCACCATGAACCTCGCAGGCGTCGAGCGCGTGGGCGCGATGCTGCGCCCGGAATTCGAGCAGCTTGGCTTCACGGTCCGATGGGTCCCCATGGCGCACGCCGGCCGCGCCGGCCACCTGGTCGCCACCCACAAGGGGAACGGCCGCGGCAAGCGAATGCTGCTGATCGGTCACCTGGACACCGTCTTCGAGCCCGACAGCGGCTTCCTGGGCTGGAAGGTCGAGGGCGATCTCGCCGAGGGCCCCGGAGTCGGCGACATGAAGGGCGGCGACGTGGTGATCGTGGCCGCGCTGCGGGCCATGCAAGCGGCCGGTACGCTGAGGGACGCCGACATCACGGTGGTCCTGACCGGCGACGAGGAGAATCCCGGCGCACCGCTCTCCGTGGCCCGCGCCGACCTCGTCGAAGCCGCGAAGAAGAGCGACGTCGCGCTTGATTTCGAAGGTCTTTCGCGCAGCGGCGGCAAGGACATCGGCTCGATCGCGAGGCGCTCGTCCACCTCGTGGACCATCCATGCCAGCGCCCGGTCCGGCCACTCGTCCGGGGTGTGCCGTGGCGACGCCGGCTGCGGCGCCATCTACGAACTCGTGCGCATCCTCGACGCGTTCCGCCGCGAACTGCCGGAACCGAACCTGACCTACAACGTCGGCCTGATCCTCGGCGGCTCGCAGGCCGACCTGAACGGCGACGACACCGGCGGAACCGCCGCGGGCAAGGCCAACGTCATCGCCGCCACTGCCATCGCCCGCGGCGACATCCGTACGCTGTCGCCCGAACAGGAGACCCGCGTGCGCGCGCATATGCAGGCGATCGTCGAACGCCACCTCGACAAGACCGAGGCCAAGCTCGCGTTCTCGGACGACGGCTATCCGCCGATGGCCCCGACCGACGGCAACAAGGCGCTGCTCGCCAGGCTGAACGCGGTGAACGTCAGCCTCGGCCTGCCCGAAATGCCCGCAGGAGACCCCGCCAACCGCGGCGCCGGCGACATCTCGTTCGTCGCGTTCATCGACGGACTGGTCGGCATGGGCATGGCCGGCGAGGGCAGCCACGCGCCCGGCGAGGCCGCCGACCTCAGGAGCCTGGACGTCCAGGCCAAGCGCGCCGCCCTCCTGATGAGCCGGCTCGCGAAGGAACCGCGGGGGAAGTAGGCTCGCGGGGCCATGCGGCCCACCTTGCCCGTCGCCTTGTCCCTCGCGCTCGTCGGCTGCGGCCAGACGAACGTCGATGCGCGCATGAAGGCCTACCGCGAACAACAGGTGCGCAGCCTGATCGGCGAGTATTCGCAAGCCCGCGTCCGCGGCGACCTCCTGGCCATGTGCGTGAAGAGCAACCTGATCTCGGGGGCCTACGTGGACGCCGACGACGCTGGCAGCGCCGAGGCCTGGAGGGCCCGCAACGCGCAGGACTGCCGCGCCGCCCGCGCCCTCTACGCCCCGGAGGCGGCCGACCGCCGAGCGCCGAATGCGGCCTAGTCGGCGTGGACCTCGGTCGGATCGCGGGCGACCGGAGCGGCGGGGCGCAGGATGAACACCAGCGGGATCAGCACGCAGGTGCCCAGCGCCATCCAACTGAAGATGTTCACGTAACCCAGCATCGACGACTGCCGCGTGACCTCGCCGTTCAGGATCGTCAGGCCGCTGAGGGTGTCGAGGTCCATCAACCGCGGCAGGATGCCGTGCAGCAACGGGCTGGACGGATCCATGCGGCCGGCGAGGTTCGAATGCGCCGCCGCCGCGTCGCGGATCACCATGGCCTGCACCACCGAGATGCCGACGCTGGAGCCCAGGCTGCGGGCCATGGTGGCGACGATGGTGCCTTCCACGCGATGGACCGGGTCCAGCGTCGCGTAGGCCAGGGTGCTGAGCGGCGAGAACAGGAGGCCGGTTCCGAAGCCCTGCACGAAGCCGCTGGCCACGATGGGCATGGCGGTCATGGCCAGGCTGAATTGCCCCATCATCCAGAGGGCCCAGATGCTGAGGATGAGACCGATGCCGAGCGACAGCCGCGCGCCGATCCTCACCACGAGCCACGGAACCAGCAGGAACGCGATCAGCGAGCCGATGCCGCGGCTCACGCTGGCCTCGCCGCTCTGCATGGCCGAATAGCCCATCAGGTTCTGCATGAACGACGGCAGGAGCGCCGAGGTCGAGAACAGCAGCACGCCGACGAAGAAGCTGAAGATGGTCGTGGCGATGAAGTTGCGGTCCTTGGCGAGGTCGCGGTGGAAGAACGGGTGCCGTCCCGTCGCCGTCTGGACGATGAACACCCACAGCCCCGCCGCGCTGACGGCGGCGTAGAACCAGATCTCCTTCGCGTCGAGCCAGTCCTTCTGCGGACCCCGGTCCAGCGCCATCTGCAGGCCGACGATGAACGCGATCAGGCCGCCGAACCCGATGAAGTCGAACGGTCGCTCGCGTCCGCCACGGTCGCGCGACATGAAGTTCTGGCAGCCGAGCCAGGCCAGCACGCCGATCGGCAGATTGATGAAGAAGACCCACCTCCAGTCGAGGTTCTCGGTGATCCAGCCGCCCAGGGTCGGGCCCGCGATCGGCCCCAGGATCACAGCGGCGCTCCAGATGCTCATGACCCGCGGGATCATCGACATCGGGAAGATGTCCAGCATCACCGACTGCGACAGCGGCATCAGCCCGGCGCCGGCCAGGCCCTGCAGCACGCGGAAGGCCACCATCTCCTCCACGGTCTGCGCCATGCCGCAGGCCATCGACGCGATCGTGAAGCCCATGATCGAGTAGACCAGCACGGTCTTGCGCCCGATCTTCTGGCTCAGCCAGCCGGCCATCGGCGTCGCGACCGCCGTCGCCAGGATGTACGACGTCAGCACCCAGGTGATCTGGTCCTGCGACGCCGACAGGCTCCCCTGCATGTGCGGCAGGGCCACGTTGGCGATCGTGGAATCGAGGGTGTTCATCAGCGTCGCCAGCATCAGCGCGCCGGTGATCGGGATCCGGTTCCTAACGTCCTGGGCCGACGCCACCGACGCCTCCGGCGGTTTGCGCCTCGCGCCAGTCGGCGCCCGAGGCGGCATAGAGCGTCACGATGTCCGACAGCCGCCGGGCGCGGGCCTCGGCCAGGCTGCGCAGGTCGCGGTCCATCTGCCGCCGCGACTGAATCACCTCGGCCGCCGTGCGCCCGCCGAGCCGCGCGGCGGCCAGGGTGTCGTCGGCGAGCTGCTGGCTATGGCCCACCGCACGCGTCAGCGCGGCGATCTCGTCCTCGTCCGTCTTCAGCGCGGCCATGGCGTCCGAGACCTCGTTGAACGCCTTCAGCACCGTGCGGCGGTAGCGCGCCTGCGAGACGCGCGCCTCCGCCTCGGCCACCCGTGTGCGGGCCTTGCGCGCCCCGCCGTCGAACAGCGGCGCGGTCAGTCCGCTGGCCAGCGTGTAGCCGGTGGAGCTGGGCGAGAAGAGGTCGTCCGGCGTCAGTCCCGACAGGCTGCCGTTCGCCGAGAGCCGCAGGGCCGGATACCGGTCGGCGACCGCCACGCCGATGGCCGCCGTCGCCGCGTGCAGGTCCGCCTCCGCGGCGAGGATGTCCGGCCGGCGCCGCACCAGCTCCGACGGCAGGCTCACCGGCGCCTGCGCCGGCACGGCGATCTGCGCCAGGTCGAAGTCCGGGGGCGTCCAGTCGCCGGGCGACCTGCCCGCCAGCAGCGCCAACTGCCGGCGCGCGGTGTCGTACTGGCGCCGCAGCGGCGGGAGCACCGCCTCGTCCTCGGCGAGCTGCGCCTCGATGCCGGTCAGGGTCGTGCGCGGGATGCCGCCGATGCTGAGCGCCTTGTGCGCGAGGCCCAGCAGGGTGCGGTCGTCCTCGACGATCGCCTCCATCGCCTTGATCTCGTCGCGCAGCCCCGCGATCCGCATCGCCTGCAGCGCCACGCTGGCGGACAGGGTCAGGTAGGCGGCGTCCGCCTCGCGCTCGGCCTGTTCGACCCGCGCGCCGGCCTGCTCGGCGCGTCGCCGCTCGCCGCCGAACAGGTCGAGGTCGTAGGTCACCCGCGCGCCGAGCGAAAAGAGATTGAACGTCCGCGTGCCGAAGCTGCTGAACGGCGAGTTGGTGCTGCCGCTCTTGATGCCGAAGGACTTGGAGTTGAACTTCTGCCGGGCGGCGTTTCCCGTGCCCTCGACCTGCACCCCGCGCTCGCCTGCCGTTTCGCTCGCGGCGGCCTGGTAGCGCTCCAGCGTCGCCTGCGCCTCGGCGACGTCCGGGCTTTCGGCCAGAGCCAGCCGCACCGTCCGGTCCAGCGCCTCGGACCGGAACGCCAGCCACCAGGGCCCGGCCGCCCGCGCCTCGGGCGAGAGCTGGACGACCGCGGCCTTCGCCTCGCCGGGCGGCGTGTAGTCGGCCGCGCCCGCCGGCGCGTCGGGGCGCTTGAAGTCCGGGCCCACCGTCGTACAGGCGCCGAGCAGCAGCACCGGCGCCGCCAGCAGCCGGAGGAGGCGAGGGGAGCCGGTCACGGCGCCTGGCGCGGTCCGCCGCGCAGGTCGACCTTCACGGTCGCCGAGAGGCCGGCGCGCGCGGCGCGGTCCGGGGGCGGCCTGTCGAACTCGATCCGCACGGGCAGGCGCTGAGTCACCTTCACCCAGTTGCCGGTGGCGTTCTGGGCGGGCAACGCCGAGAAGGCGGCGCCGGTGCCGGGCGGGAAGCTCGCCACGTGACCCTTCAGGACCCCGCCCGGATAGGCGTCGATGTCGATCTCGACCGGCTGGCCCACATGCATGTGGCCGATCTGGTTTTCCTTGAAGTTGGCCTCGACCCAGGCCTGGCCCGACAGCAGCCAGAAGGCGGTCTGGGAGGCGTTCAGGTAGGCGCCCACCGGCAGTTGGTCGACGCGGGCCACCACGCCGTCGGCCGGTGCGATCACCGTGGCGTAGCCGGCGTTCAACTGGGCGCGCTCCACCTGGGCCCTGGCCTGCATCACGCTGGGCGCGCGGTCGCCGATGTCGGGATCGCCGCCCAGGGCCGCCAGGGCCTGCGCCGCCTGCCGCTGGGCCACCGCGAGCTGGTCGCGCGCCTGGTTGGCCGCGTGCGCGGCCTGGTCCACGGCCTGGCCCGACACGGCGCCCGCGGTGTTGAGCTGCCGCTGGCGCGACAGCTCGCGATCGGCGAACCGCAGGTTCTCGCGCGCCGCGGCGATGTTGGCCGTCTCGCGCTCGTAGGCGGCGCGGGCCTGGCGCACGGCCAGTTGCGCGCCCGAAAGCTGCGCCTCGGCCAGGTCGAGGCCGGCCTTCACGTCCCGCTGGTCCAGCCGGAACAGCACCTGGCCGCGCTTCACGGACTGGTTTTCCTTCACGTAGATCTCGATCACCCGCCCCGAGATGGAGGGCGCGACCGGCGTCTTGGCGATCTGCACATAGGCGTCGTCGGTGGTCTCCGATCGCCCGCTGGTCAGGAGGAAGTAGGCCAGCACGGCCAGCACCGCGACAGGGCCGGCGATCATGATGATCCAACGCCTGCGGAAGCCGCCCGGCCGCCGCCCGCCGGCGTCCGGCGCCGTCGCGTCCTGGTTTTCCGTCACGCCTTCGTCATCCCCCTGCGACGTATCCGACCGCGCATCCGGCGTCCGCCGCCGGCCGGGCCGTCCGTCACATCCACAGACCCTGTTACCCGAACTAGACGGCGGCGCCCAAGGCCGCCAGCGCCCGTTCCTTCACTGCCTTGTAGTCCACCTTGCCGTTGGGGGCCCGCCCGATGGAATCGACCACCACCAGCTCCCGCGGGGCCTTGTAGCCCGCGAGCTGGGAATGCACATGCGACGAGAGCTCCGCCAGGGTGGGTTCCGCGCCCGCCTCGGGTTCGACCACGGCGCAGATCCGCTCGCCGAAGCGAGGGTCCGGCACGCCGACGACGACTGCGTCGCGCACCGCGGCGTGCCGCTTGAGCGCCTCCTCGACCTCCTCGGGGAAGACCTTCTCGCCGCCGGTGTTGATGCAGACCGAGCCACGGCCCAGCAGCTTCAGCGTCCCGTCGGCGTTCACCTCCGCCCAGTCGCCGGGCACGCTCCAGCGCTGTCCCTCGATGATCTTGAACGTCGCGTCCGACTTGGCCTTGTCCTTGTAATAGCCCATCGGCAGGAAGCCGCTTACGGCCACCAGGCCGCGCTCGCCCGAGCCGGGCTCGACCCGCCGGCCGTCCTCGGTGAAGACCCCGGTGTTCGGCCCCAGCATGAAGGCCGCCGTCTGCGCTTCCGCGCCGGCCGCCGAGGCCGAGGCGCCCAGGCCCACCGCCTCCGACGAGCCGAAGCTGTCGGCGATCACGGCCTGCGGGATGTGGCCGAGGAGGCCCTTCTTGTTCTCGTAGCTCCACATCGAGCCGGACGAGCTCATCGAACGCACCGAACTCAGGTCCCACTTGCCCGGATTGGCGTCCAGCGCCTCCAGCATCGGCGTGGAGAAGGCCAGGCCGACGATGACGACGTTGGTGGCCTTCAGTCGCTCGACCTCGTTCCAGAGCTCGACGGCGTTGAACTTGCGCGAGGGGAGCACGCAGACCGTGCCGCCGCCGTTGAAGGAGATGAAGGCGGAGAACTGGCCGGTGCCGTGCATCAGCGGCGCGCACGTCATCATCGTGGCCTTCAGGTGTTCCGGCCCCTTGATGCGCTCGACCAGTTCCTCGATCGACGTCGCCGGCGGGATGCCCAGCGCCGCGTTGCCGCCGGCGCCCAGCACCTGGAAGAGGTCGTCCTGGCGCCACATCACGCCCTTCGGCATCCCGGTCGTGCCGCCGGTGTAGAGCAGCAGAAGGTCGTCGCCCGACCTGCCCCAGGGGGCCTTCACAGGCCGCTGGGCGGGGACCTTCGCCACCACTGCGCCGTAGTCGTCGGCCCAAGCCGGCACGGAATGGCCGGGCTCGGCCACCGCAACCCAGGCCTTCACCTTCGGAAGTTGCGGCCGGATCTTCTCGAGCAGTTCGGCGAAGCCCGCGTGGAACACCACGGCTTCCGCGTCGGCGTTGTCGAAGAGGTAGCGCACCTCCTCGGGTCCGTAGCGGTAGTTGGTGTTCACCGGCGCGAACCCGCCCTTGAAGGCGGCGAAGTAGGTCTCGAGGTACTCGGGCCCGTTGTAGAGATACCCGGCCACCTTGGCCTGCTGGCTCAGTCCCCTGGCGATGAAGTGCGCCGCCAGCGCATCCGAGCGGGCGTCGAATGCCCCCCAGGTGATGACGCGGTCGGCCTGGATCAGCGCCGGCTGGTCGGGCTGCGACCTCGCGATGGCTTCCCACACATCCGCAATGGTCCATCCCATGACGCGCACGCCTCCCCAAAAGCTCTTCTTCGTTGGCGACAATTTGGCCGCCTGCCGTCGCGTTATGTCAAACGGCCATCCTGCCCGAGGCGCGTCCGTCTACACGGGCAGGGCGGTGGTCGACTTGATCTGCTCCATCGCGAACGCCGAGCTCACGTCCGACAGGGGCACGGTCGCGATCAGCTTCCTGTAGAAGGCGTCGTAGGCGGCGATGTCGCGCACCAGCACCTTCATCAGGTAGTCCGTGTCGCCGCTCAGCCGGTAGAACTCCACCACCTCGGGCAGCGAACTTGCGGCGCCGGCGAAAGCGTCCAGCCACTCCTGGTCGTGCCGGCTGGTCCGCACGGAGACGAACACCACTAGCCCCAGGTCCAGCTTCATCCGGTCCAGCAACGCCACGCGCTGCATGATGACGCCTGCGTCTGTCAGCCGCTTGATCCGCTTCCAGCACGGCGTCTGCGACAGGCCCACGATCTGCGCCAGCTCCGCGACCGCGATCGTGGCGTCCCGCTGCAGCTCCCGCAGGATCCGCCGATCTATGCCGTCGAGAACGATATCCATGCGAAGTGGCCCCTGCGGAGATTCGGATTCTACATCCTCCCTCAGATACGTCATCCCGCGGCCTGTCCGTGGGACTCATGCGCGCGGACGCCGCCGGAAAATGCCGCGGCGGCGATGCTGGGGGGCAACACGCTCAGCGGTGTTCATGGGTCCCGCGGACAAGCCGCGGGATGACGTTCGCGGAGGGGAGGTTATCCCTTCGCCCGCACCTGCAGGCCGCTGGGGTCCACGGGAACGCCGTGGACCTGCATGTTGTGGCTGTGGGCGAGCTGGTGGAGCGCGAAGGCCTGGTTCATGGCCGAGAGGCGGCCCTGCGCGTCCTCTGCCGCGTTCACCGCTTCCTTGGCCATCTTCAGGGCGAACATCGGCTTCAGCGCGATGCGCTCGGCCAGCGCCATCGTGAACGCCGACAGCTCCGCCCGCGGCGCCACATGGTTCACCATCCCCAGCGCCTTGGCCTCGTCGGCGCTCAGCCAGTCGGCGGTGAACAGCAATTCCTTCGCCTTTCGCGCCCCGACTTCCCATGGGTGGTGGAAATACTCGACGCCGCCCACGCCCATGCCGACGGTGTTGTCGCAGAAGGCGGCATCGTCGCTGGCCACGATCAGGTCGCAGGGCCAGGCCAGCATCAGCCCGCCGGCGATGCACTTGCCCTGGACCTCGGCGATCGTCGGCTTCGGGATGTTGCGCCAGCGCTCGGAGAGGCCGAGGTAGATTTCCTTCTCCCGCGCCATCCGCCCCTCGGCGCCCGCGCACCCGAAACCGCACCAGGTCCCGACCACGTCGAACGGCGCCATCTGCGCGGCGATTGAGCCGCCCTCGCGCAGGTCGTGCCCCGACGAGAAGTGCGGTCCGTTCGCCGCCAGGACGATCACCTTGACCGCGTCGTCCCGCGCCGCCCGGTCGAACGCGGCGTTCAGCTCGTAGAGCAGGGCGGTGTCCTGGGCGTTCCGGCTCTCCGGCCGGTTCAGCACGATCCGCACGATCGCGGGGCGGGGCGTCTCGTAGAGGATGGCGTCGGTCATGGCGGGCTCCCTGGCGCCATAACAGCCTGTGCCGATGGCCCTGCCTAGGGTTCCGCCGATGGCGCGGGCAGATCTCGTGCGCAGGGCGAGGAAATCTGTCGGCCCTCCCAGACATTCGGCATTTTCCTATTAAAATGATAGGAAATAAGTTCGGCGAATGACCCACGCCCTGATCGAGATTCCGCTCGACGACGGCGCCCTCGACGCCCTCGTCGCTTGCCCCGAGACACCCGGCCGCCACGCCCCGATTCTGCTGCTCGGGGACGCCGGGGAGGGCGATTCGACCCGCCGGCGGCGGGCCAGGCGCCTATCCGCCCACAGTTTTTTCGTCCTGGCGCCCGACGTCTCCGGGCGCCGCGCCGACGACCTCCGCGAGGCCGCCTCGGCCGCGCTGGATCATCTCGCCGACCAGCGCGACTGCGACGACGCCCGCGTGGGCGTCCTGGGCTTCGGCGTCGGCGCCGACCTGGCCCTCGAACTCGCGGCCCGCCGGGCCGAGCGCGTCGCGGCCGTCGCGGCCTATGGCGGACGGGGGTTCGGGCCGTGCGCGGCCTTCGAAATCGCAAGCAGGATCAACGGCTTCGTCCGCATCGGCTATCGTGTCGGCCATGTCCCGCGAGGCGTCGGGCTCCTGGAGACGGCGCTGACCGTTGCCGGGGTTCTCTTCGACACCGACATCTACGAGACCGAGCCCTGGAGCACCGAGCTCGCCGACCTCTTCGGCCGCACGCTCGCGCCGCCGCCGCCGGTCACGGGCCTCCACGGGGCGCCGCAAGGGAAGGGTGGGTCGCCGCCCCTCAACCATACCGGGCGCATCGCCGCTGGCGCGCGGCAGACTCCGCGTTAGGATGCGCCAAGCGACTCGGGTTTCGGCGACCCCCGCCGGGACGTCGCTTCACCATCACTAGCTGGGGGAGCCCATGGCCACCAAGAACACGAACGCCCTGCAGAAGCCTCTGACGCCCTCGGCCGAACTGGCTGCTGTGGTGGGCGCGGGCCAGCTTTCGCGCGGGGAAACCGTTTCGAAGATCTGGGACTACATCAAGAAGAACAACCTGCAGAATCCCGCGAACAAGCGCGAGATCCTGGCCGACGCCAAGCTGAAGCCGATCTTCGGCGGCAAGGACAAGGTCAGCATGTTCGA
>NZ_JAEUMO010000026.1 GCF_016793285.1 Phenylobacterium sp. | reverse complement strand
CGCCGCTTCTGGGCCGACCGGCTGGCCCGCCTCGACGCGCACCTGGAGTCCGAGCAATGACGAACGACGATCTGGGCGAGATCCGCCGCACCGGTGACACGGTCGAGATCACCTTTGTCCGCCGCCTGAATCGACCGATCGAAAAGGCGTGGGCGGCGATCACCGTGCCTGAACGGATCGCCGACTGGTTCGCCGAGGTGGTCCGCCTGGAGTTGCGGCTGGGCGGCGCGATCCACCTGCGGTTCCCTGAAGTGAACTTTGACATCCGGGGAGTCATCACCGAGTACGACGCGCCGCGGCGGCTGACCTGGACCTGGCCGCAGCCCGACGGCAGCGAGTCCGCGGTCAGCTTCGCCCTGGAGCCGGACGGCGACGGCTGCCGCCTCACCCTGGTCGAGCGCGGCCTCACCCTCAGCCAAGGCGCCGGCAACGCCGCGGGCTGGCATGCTCACCTCGAGGCGCTGGAAGACGCCTGCGACGGCGTGCGCACCTCTTGGGCCACCCTGCTGGAACGCGAGAAGCGCGTGAACCAGACCTACAAGGACCTCGCGCCCGGCTGACGCCCGGCCTGACGGATCGCCGCGTCGACCGCCAGCGCCTGCACCGTCTCGAAGACGTCGTGGACGCGCACCGCCGCCACGCCTGCCGCCGCCCCGGCCAGCGCCGCCGCGAGCGAGCCGCCCAGGCGCCGGTCGGCCGCCGCGCCGCCCGACAGCGCCCCGATGAACGCCTTGCGGCTCGCCCCCAGCAGCACCGGGAAGCCCAGCGCCACGATCCGGTCGAGGCCCGCGAGCAGCGGCAGGTTGTGGCGGGTCATGTGCTTGCCGAAACCGATGCCGGGGTCGAGCCAGATCCGTTCGCGCGACACGCCCGCGGCCATCGCGGCGGCGGCGCGCCCGGCGAGGAACGCCGCCACCTCGCCCGTCACGTCGTCGTAGCGCGGCTCGGCCTGCATCGTGCGCGGCTCGCCCTGCATGTGCATCAGCACGACGTCGCAGCCGAGCGCCGCGGCGGTCGCGAGGCTCTCCGGCGCGTGGCGGAGGGCGGTGACGTCGTTCCACATCGTCGCGCCGGCCTCGACCGCCGCCCGCGCCACCTCGGGCTTCATCGTGTCGACCGAGATCGCGACCGCCGGATGCTCGGCCCGCAGCGCAGCGACCACCGGGACCAGCCGCGCGATCTCCACCCCGGCGCTCACCGGCCGGGCCCCGGGGCGCGTCGACTCGGCGCCCAGGTCGACGATGTCGGCGCCCTCGGCGATCAGCCGCCGCGCCTGCCCGAGCGCCGCCTGCGGCGTCAGGAACCGGCCGCCGTCCGAGAAGCTGTCGGGCGTCGCGTTCACGATCCCCATCACCTTCGGGCGGCGCGTCGGCGGTGGCGGTGGCGGTGGCGGTTGGGAACTCATGAGGCCTCACCGTCGTCATAGTTGTATCGAAGGCTGAGCTGAAGCTGCGATCGCCGGGGAGACGGCCATGGCCGAGGTGAGCGGAACCGCCGCGCAGGACACCCTGGCCGGCACGGCGGCCAACGACGTCCTTTCGGGGCGCGACGGCTCCGACCGCATCTTCGCCGGCGCCGGCGACGACGTCGTCTATGGCCACTCGGGCGCCGATGCGACGGCCGACACCTGGCAGATCGACGCCGTCCGCGTCGCCTCCGGGCTCGCCAGCCCGCTCTTCGCCGCCTCGCCGCCGGGAGATCCCGACCGGCTCTTCGTCGTCGAGCAGCACACCGGCCGCATCCGCATCCTCGACCTCGACACCGGCCAGTTGAACGGCGACGCCTTCCTCGACCTGCCGGACTCGGGCCTCGCCGGCGGCGGCGAGCAGGGGCTGCTGGGCCTGGCGTTCCACCCGAACTACGCCGCCAACGGCCTCTTCTACGTGAACCTGACCAACGCGGCGGGCGACACCGAGGTCCGCGAGTACCGGCGGGCCGACCTCGACCACGCCGACGCCGCCTCGGGCCGCCTGATCCTCACGTTCGACCAGCCCTTCGACAACCACAACGGCGGCTGGCTGGGCTTCGGGCCGGACGGCTTCCTCTACATCGCCTCGGGCGACGGCGGCTCGGGCGGGGACCCCCGGAACAACGCCCAGAACATCGACAGCCTGCTGGGCAAGATCCTGCGGATCGACATCGACTCCGACGCCTTCCCGAACGACGCGAACCGGAACTACGCCATCCCGGCCGGCAACCCGTTCGCCGGGGCGGCGCCCGGCGCCGACGAGATCCTGCACTATGGCCTGCGCAATCCCTGGCGGCCCAGCTTCGATTCCGCGACCGGCGACCTGTGGATCGCCGACGTGGGCCAGGGCGCGCGCGAGGAGGTGAACGTCGCCGCCGCGGGGTCGGCCGGGCTCAACTTCGGCTGGAAGGTCAAGGAGGGCTTCACCACCTTCTCGGCCGGCTCGCAGGTGGGCCTCACCGACCCGATCCTGGACTACGGCCGCGCGCTCGGCTTCTCGGTGACGGGCGGCTACGTCTACCACGGGCCCGGCGGGACCGAGGGGCTCTACTACTTCGCCGACTTCGGCTCGGCCAACCTCTGGACGGTGGCCCGCTCGGCGGGCGGGCAGGCGCAGGACCTGACGATCCGCAACAGCCAACTGGCGCTCTCCGGCGGCGGCGACTTCGACCAGATCGCCTCGTTCGCGGTGGACGGCTCGGGGCGGCTCTACGCGATCGGCCTCGACGGCGACATCCACCGGCTCACGCCGCGCGCCACGGCCGGCGACCGTTCGGACTACCTGCGCGGCGAGGACGGCGACGACCGGATCTTCGGCGGTCTGGCGTTCGACGACGTCCACGGCAACATGGGCAACGACACGGTCTCCGGAGGCCAGGGGGGCGACTGGGTCGTGGGCGGCAAGGACAACGACCTGCTCTTCGGCGACGAGGGCGACGACATCGTCTACGGCAACCTCGGCGACGACACCTGCGAGGGCGGGACCGGCGGCGACCTGGTCCGCGGCGGCCAGGGGAACGACATCCTGCGCGGCGGCGACGGCGCCGACTTCATCTCCGGAGACCTCGGGAACGACACCGCCGCCGGCGGTGCGGGCGCCGACGTCTTCAACAGCTTCGGCGACGCCGGCATCGACCGCATCATCGACTTCAACCGCGCCGAGGGCGACCAGGTCCGCCTCGACCCAGGCAGCGCCTACGCCGTGGCCCAGGTCGGCGACGACACCGTTGTCTCCATCATCGGCGGCGCCCAGGTGATCCTCGCCGGCGTCCAGATGTCGACGCTGACGGGGAACTGGATCTTCGTAGGCTAGGCTGGCGGATCGGCGCCTTCCCGCACTAACGTCGTTCCCTGGAGTCGGCCGGGGGCCAGCGCAGATGCCGGAGATCGCCGGGAGCGGGGCGCGGGACACGCTCACGGGCACGGCGGGGGCCGACACCCTGTCGGGCCAGGACGGATCGGACAGCATCGCCGCCGGGGCCGGCGACGACCTCGTCTACGGCCACTCCGCCTCGGACGACGCCGCGATCACCGCCGTCCGCGTCGCCTCGGGCCTCTCGCGGCCGCTGTTCGGCGTCTCTCCCCCGGGTGAGCCGGACAAGCTGTTCCTGGTCGAGCAGTACACCGGCCGCATCCGGATTCTCGATCTCAACTCCGGGTCGATGCAGTCCGAGCCGTTCCTCGACCTGCCGAACGGCACACTGTCCACCGGCATCGAGCAGGGTCTGCTGGGCCTCGCCTTCCACCCGAACTACCAGCAGAACGGCCTCTTCTACGTCTACCTGACCAATGCCGCGGGCGACACCGAGGTCCAGGAGTACGTGCGCCAGAGCCCGACGCTGGCCGGCGCCCAGACCGACGTGATCATGACCATCCCGCGGGCCGGCAGCGCCAACCACGTCGGCGGCTGGATGGGGTTCGGGCCGGACGGCTTCCTCTACATCGCCTCGGGCGACGGCCACTCCGCGGCCACCGGCGTCACGATGGCGGCGCAGGACACCGCCTCGCTCCTGGGGAAGATCCTGCGGATCGACGTCGATCGCGACGACTTCCCGTTCGACTTCGCGAAGAACTACGCGATCCCCGCCGGCAACCCGTTCGCCGGTGCGACGCCGGGCGCCGACGAGATCTGGGTCTACGGCCTGCGCAACCCCTGGCGGCCCAGCTTCGACACCGCCAACGGCGACCTCTACATCGGCGACGTCGGCGCCAATGCGCGCGAGGAGATCGACTACGTCGCCGCCGGCCGCGCGGGCTTCAACTTCGGGTGGCCGCTGAAGGAGGGGTTTTCGATCCGCACCGCGGACGCGCCGGGACTCACCGATCCGGTCCTCGACTACGACCGGGTGACGCCGCTCTACCGCGGCTTCGCCGTCACCGGCGGCTATGTCTACCACGGCCCGGGCGGCGCCCAGGGGCTCTACGTCTTCGCCGACTACCTCTCGGGCAACGTCTGGACGACCCGGGTGGTGAACGGCCAGGCGCAGGATTTCCTGAACCGCAACGGCCAGATCGGCATCGTGAACGGCGGCGACCTCGACCAGGTCACCTCCTTCGCGCTCGACGGCCGTGGACGCCTCTACGTGATCGGCCAGGACGGCGACGTCCACCGCCTCGACTTCGGCGCCGCGGCCGGCGACGGCGCCGACTACCTGCGCGGCGACGAGGGGAACGACACGATCCTGGGCGGGATCGGCATGGACGACATCAACGGCAACATGGGCGACGACAGCGCCTCGGGCGGCGCGGGCGACGACTGGGTCGTGGGCGGCAAGGACCAGGACCGGCTCTTCGGCGACGACGGCGCCGACATCGTCTTCGGCAACCTCGGCGACGACACCTGCGAGGGCGGCGCGGGCGACGACCTGATCCGGGGCGGCCAGGGCGACGACATCCTGCGCGGCGGCGACGGCGCCGACTTCATCTCCGGCGACCGCGGCGACGACACCGCCGCCGGCGGTGCGGGCGGCGACGTCTTCAACAGCTTCGGCGACGCCGGCATCGACCGCGTGCTCGATTTCAACCGCTCGGAGGGCGACCGCGTCCGCCTCGACCCCGGCAGCACTTACGCCGTGGCCCAGGAGGGGGCGGACACGGTGGTCTCGATCACGGGCGGAGCGCGCATTGTACTCGCCGGCGTGCAGCTCTCGTCGCTGACGGGCGACTGGATCTTCGTCGGCTAGCCCCCCGGCGCCGCCTATCCGACACCAAGCCCACCAAGGTCACCAAGCGGCCGGCATCGCACCCGTCCTCTGGGTAGGACGACGGCGCCGGCGGCGCGCACGCCGCCGGTAAGGTCAGCCGCCCTTCTTCATCGTCAGCGGCAGCGAGCCGCCCATCTGTTTCCACTGGCCGTCGAGGGTCTTGCCGTCGGGCGAGAGCTTGCCCTCGAAGCCGCCGACGCCCTTCAGCTC
>NZ_JAEUMO010000200.1 GCF_016793285.1 Phenylobacterium sp. | reverse complement strand
GCGGGTCTTGCGGCCCTTCGTGGGCTGGCCCCACGGCGTGACCGGGTGACGGCCGCCCGAGGTGCGGCCTTCGCCGCCGCCGTGCGGGTGGTCGATCGGGTTCATGGCGACGCCGCGGACGTGCGGACGGCGGCCCTTGTGACGGGCGCGGCCGGCCTTGCCGAGGTTCTCGTTCATGTGGTCGGGGTTGGAGACCGCGCCCACCGTGGCGATGCAGCCGTCCATGACCATGCGCAGCTCGCCCGAGTTCAGGCGGATCTGGGCGTAGCCGGCGTCGCGGCCGACCAACTGGGCGTAGGCGCCGGCCGAGCGGGCGATCTGCCCGCCCTTCATCGGCTTCATCTCCACGTTGTGGATGATGGTGCCGATCGGCATCCCGCGGAGCGGCATCGCGTTGCCCGGCTTCACGTCGGCCTTCTCGGCGGCGACGATGGTGTCGCCGGCCTTCAGGCGCTGCGGGGCCAGGATGTAGCTGAGCTCGCCGTCGGCGTACTTCACCAGGGCGATGAAGGCCGAACGGTTGGGGTCGTACTCCAGGCGCTCGACCGTGGCGGGCACGTCGAACTTGCGGCGCTTGAAGTCGATGATCCGGTAGAGGCGCTTGGCGCCGCCGCCGCGGAAGCGGACCGCCACGCGGCCGTTGCCGCCACGACCGCCCGACTTGGTCAGGCCTTCGACGAGCGACTTCTCCGGCCGGCCCTTGTGGAGCTCGGACTTGTCGACCAGGACGAGCTGACGGCGGCCCGGCGAAGTCGGATTGAACTGCTTCAGAGCCATCGACTTAGAGCCCCGTGGTGATGTCGATCGACTGGCCTTCGGCCAGCGTCACGATCGCTTTCTTGACGTCGGACCGACGACCCATGATGCCGCGGAAGCGCTTGGTCTTGCCCTTCACGTTGATCGTGTTGACCTTCGTGACGTTGACCTTGAACAGCGCTTCGACCGCGGCGGCGATCTCGTCCTTCGAGGCGTCGCCGGCGACGCGGAACACGACCTTGTTCTGCTCCGAGAGCAGCGTGGCCTTTTCCGTGATGATCGGCGACAGGATGGTGTCGTAGTGACGGACGGTGGGCTCGACGGCCATCACGCGGCCTCCTCAGGCATCAGGCGCGCGCGAATGCCGTCCACCGCGTCCTTGGTCAGGACGAGGGTCCGGCGGCGCAGCACGTCGTAGACGTTCAGGCCGGCGTTCGGCAGCACATCGACGTTGGGGATGTTGCGGGCCGCGAGGCCGAAGTTCTTGTCGACTTCGGCGCCGGCGATCACCAGCGCGTTGGTCACGCCCAGCTTGCCGAGCTGCTCGCGAAGCGCGGCCGTCTTGGCTTCCTTGACCGCGACCGTGTCGACCACGATCAGCGAGCCGTCCCGGGCCTTCGAAGACAGCGCGTGCTTCAGGGCCAGGGCGCGGACCTTCTTGGGCAGGTCGAACGCGTGGCTGCGGACGACCGGGCCGTGGGCCTTCGCGCCGCCGACGAACTGGGCCGCCCGGCGCGAGCCGTGGCGGGCGCCGCCGGTGCCCTTCTGCTTGTACATCTTCTTCGAGGTGCGGGAGACCTCGTTGCGGACCTGGATCTTGTGGTTGCCCGAGCGGCGCTTGGCCAACTGCCAGGTGATCACGCGTTGCAGGATGTCGGCGCGGATCTCTTCGATGCCGAAGATATCGTCGGGGAGCTCGATCGAGCCGCCCTTCCCGCCGTCCAGCTTGATGACGTCGAGTTTCATTAGGCTTCGTCCCCTTCAGACTTCGGGGCCTCTTGTTCGGCCGGAGCTTCGGCCACCGCAGCCGCCGGAGCGGCTTCGGCGCCCGCGCCCTTGAACGCGCCCGGCTTCGGGGCGTCCGCCGGCAGGGCCGACTTCACCGCGTCGCGGATCTTCACGAACGAGCCTTCCGTGCCGGGCACGGCGCCCTTCACGAGGATCAGGCCGCGCTCGACGTCGACGCGCCAGACGGTGAGGTTGAGGGTGGTGACGGTTTCCTGGCCGAGATGGCCGGCCATCTTCTTGCCCGGGAAGGTGCGGCCCGGATCCTGGCGGTTGCCGGTCGAGCCGTGCGAGCGGTGCGAGACCGAGACGCCGTGGGTGGCGCGCAGGCCGCCGAAGTTCCAGCGCTTCATGGCGCCGGCGAAGCCCTTGCCGACGGTCGTGCCGGTGATGTCGATCTTCTGGCCTTCGACGTAGTGGTCGGCGGTGATCTCCGCGCCCACGTCGATGAGGTTGTCCTCGGAGACCTTGAACTCGACCAGCCTGGCCTTCGGCTCGACCTGGCCCTTGGCGAAGTGGCCGCGGAGGCCCTTCGAGGTGTTCTTGGCCTTCTTCCTGCCCGCGCCGAGCTGGAGGGCGACGTAGCCGTCCTTCTCGCTGGTGCGGTGGGCCACGACCTGACAGCCCTCGAGGCTGAGCACGGTCACGGGCACATGGGCGCCGGCTTCGTCGAAGAAGCGGGCCATCCCGAGCTTTTTAGCGATTACGCCAGTGCGCATGAGATCAATCCCCTCAGAGCTTGATCTCGACGTCCACGCCGGCGGACAGGTCGAGCTTCATGAGCGCGTCCACGGTCTGCGGGGTGGGGTCGACGATGTCGAGCACGCGCTTGTGCGTGCGGATCTCGAACTGCTCGCGCGACTTCTTGTCGATGTGCGGCGAGCGGTTGACGGTGAACTTCTCGATGCGCGTGGGCAGCGGAATGGGCCCACGGACGGCGGCGCCGGTGCGCTTCGCCGTATTCACGATCTCGCGGGTGGAATGGTCCAGCACGCGGTGATCGAAGGCTTTGAGCCTGATGCGAATGTTTTGAGCCATTTCGCTCTTACGTTTCCCTACAGACGGCGGGCGCCCGCGTGACCTTGACCATTTCAAAGACCAGCCCGAACGCCCCATCTCATGGAGAGGGAGAAGCGCCCGTACGCGATAGTCCGCTCAAAACGACTTAGGGCCGCCGCAACCGCGAGGGCCCTCCTACGAAACGCTAGTACAGCACTTCAACGTGTCGTTCCGCGGGCCGCGTCTGTGCCGAAGCACACAGCCGGTCCAACAGGAGGCGCGTAAATACCGATGCGACTCGGTCCCGTCAAGGGGGCGGCGGCGGTGCCCTCCCCGCCGCGGCATCCAGGCCGCGCCGGATCATCTCACCGCCCGACGCGGACCGACCCGGAGCCCATGATCATCTTCGAGACGTCGCCGTTGACCTTGTCCGCGCGGACGTCGCCCGAGCCCGCGATGCGGGCCTTCATGCTGTCGGCCACGCCGTTGAAGGCCACGTCGCCGGAGCCGGCCACGGACACCTTCATGATCGTCGCCCGGCCGCCGCTCACGAGGACGTCGCCGGAACCGGCGATCGTCACGTCCAGCGGACCGTTCACCGAGCGCACCACCGCCGAACCGGAGCCCGCGATGTTGATGTCGAGGCCGCCCTTCACGTCGGCCGCGGCGATGTCGCCCGAGCCCGCGACGTTGATCTTCAGCGTCGCGGCCGAGCCCATGCGGGTGTCGCCCGAGCCGGCCTGGCTCACGCGCGCCTCGCCCTCGACGTTGGCGATCGTCCAGTCGCCGCAGCCGGCGTTGCCCAGCCTGAGGCTGGCCGAACGCCCCACCGAGCCGAACACCGCGCCGTCGGCGCCGACGTTCACGCTGCGCGGGGTGTGGATCACGACCTGCGGGAAGTCCGCCCACGCGACGTCGCCGACCTCACGCACCTCGACGGACGACCGTTCGCCGGACGAGCGGCAATTGCGGATGCGCCGGCCGTGGTCGAGGTCGCCGTCGACGATGGTGCGGTCGCCGAGGGTTCGGACGGTGAGCGGCAGCCTGGGGTGCGGGCGCACGATGTCCACCTTGATGTCGGCCCGGTCCTCGGGGACCACGGTGACCCGCGCCACCGCATC